>NZ_CP048741.1:744843-747737 GCF_018336475.1 Romboutsia sp. 13368 | reverse complement strand
CGTCCTTTATCTAYAGTAATGTTTTTAGTTATATCTACATTTTATTTATTAAAGATACAAGATTATACCCGTATATTTTCACTTATACCCTATATATTGTAACATCTATTAACTTCTCTCATATTATAATAATAGAAATTCAATTATATATATTTCTAATGGAGGGACAATAATGAACTGGTTTTTATCACTTAATCCTATACTACAAGGCTTCTTAGCTACTCTATTTACTTGGTTTATTACTGCATTAGGTTCAAGTATTGTATTTTTCTTTAAAGATGTAAAAAAGAGTATTTTAAATGCAATGCTTGGATTTGGTGCAGGAGTTATGATCGCAGCTAGCTTTTGGTCTTTACTTAGCCCTGCAATAGACCTTTGTGATGATTTAGGATACAACTCTTGGCTTATACCTACTATTGGATTTGTTTTAGGTGGATTATTTATAGTTTTATCTGATAAATTCTTAGATAAATTTTCTTTTAACAATTTGAAAAGTGAAGATAATTCAAGATTTAAATCTTTTAAAAAGAGTATTTTATTAGTTTTAGCTGTAACGCTACACAATATTCCAGAAGGTTTATCTGTTGGAGTAGCTTTTGGTGGTGCTGCACTTGGAATTCCTGGATGTACAATTGCAAGTGCTATACTATTAGCTGTTGGAATAGGACTTCAAAACTTTCCTGAAGGTGCCGCTGTATCTTTACCTTTAAGACGTGAAGGTTTTCCAGTATTTAAAAGTTTCTTCTTTGGCCAAGCATCTGGATTAGTAGAGCCTATAGCAGGAGTTTTAGGCGTATTTATGGCTCTAACTATGAGAAGTATATTACCTATACTTTTATCATTCTCTGCTGGCGCTATGATTGGAGTTGTATCATCTGAACTTATTCCAGAAGCTTGCATTGAAAATAAAAATTTAACTACTATAGGTGTAATAATTGGATTTTCACTAATGATGATTTTAGATGTTGCACTTGGTTAAAAATAATGGCATAAATATACTTTATGCCATTATTTATTAATTATCAAATCTATCTACTTTAAATAATCTCATATCTTTATCAACTTCTTTATGGTATAACTTACTTAGCATCATTCCTCCAAGTATTGCAAATAATATACCATTTGCACCATATCCTAGATTATACCATAAATTGTTATGCTTAGGGTCTTCTCCTATAAATCCTAAGTTGTCTAAAGTTGATGCAAATACTCCACAATATTTATAATCAATTTCGATATTTTTTATATTAGGAAACATMTAACGCTATCTATTTATATACAATACTTTATTCTAATTCTTCTAATTCACTACAAAACTGTTTAAAATCTTCAATATTCCTTATTTCTCTTAAACTTCTAATGTCAATAAACTTACCGCTTGGCTTATGAAATAAAAACTCCATATCATACATATCACACTTATAAAATCCTTTTTTAAATATATATTTATATGGTTCATATTTATAAAAATTTTCTTCAAAATATTTAATTTTAGCATAGCAAAGCCTATTTATATAAAAAAGTAAAGCTATTACAGAATGTTTTTTTGCAAACTTATGAGAAAAGTATTTTACTGTATGATACTTATTATGCCTAAACTCCCATATATAATCCTCTGAACAGGTTAAGTTATATTTATCTAAAAGTTTTCTTTTATCTATACTTAACTCATTTTTTAGTATATCATCATCCATAATATCCCCCTATAAAAATATAAATCTATATATTTATATTTCTAGTTAATATTAATAATTTCTAAAATAGATATTTTTAATATCTATTAAAATAATTATAGATAATTWKWAWTWTWMWAMWWWWAWYMTATACAACATCTATCAAAGCTAGAAAAAGCTTTAGGATAAGATTTAASTWANTAAATAAAAGGATTGATATATTATGAAACTAAAAAAAATAAATTATTTTAATGCAGTTATTTATATTATATATATAATTTCTATAGGATATTTTTTACTTAATAAAGATTATGGAAATGCAGCTTTATCTACAGTTGCATTTATTATCAATTTAATTCTTAGATGGGTATATTCTAAAAACTTTATTTTATTAGATAATAGTCTGTATATAGTTGGAAGTTTATTTATACTATTTTGTTTAGTTTTTGGATCTTCATTTGGCCTTTATGATAAAATAAATCACTACGATGATTTTTTACACTTTTGGTCTGGATTTATAACTGTTAAAATTGGTTTTAATATCATTAAATTTGTTGGAATAAATAATTTTAATAGTAAACTATTAATAGTTATATTACTATTCTTTTTTGCAATGGGATTTGCCTCTGTTTGCGAAATTGTTGAATATTCTTTAGATACGTTCTTTAATATGAGCACTCAAAAAGGTGGCCTTACTGACACTATGCATGATATGATAGATGCTTTAATAGGAAGCATTATTATGATTATTTATTATATGAGAAAAATATAAATTAAAACCCTATATATATTATATAAAAATAATATCTATATAGGGTATTTTATAATTATAAAGTTATTTTCTAATCTCTTATACCCATCATAGAAAAAATAACGTCTTCTTTATCTGCTAAAAACTCCTTGAACATAACGCATCTTCCTCCACAATCAAGGCATGCATAATCAGGTTTATTACTCTCTGTTATTTGAACTGATACCGATTCACATTCTTGGCATTTTAATCTGTATACATTTCCACCATTTAATAATGCCCCTATTAACCTATTTTTCTTTCCTATCATTTTTAGCCCCCACCTTTTATTTATCTTATATCTTTCTTAAATAATTATATCAAAATGGACAAGTATAGGCAATTTAGATATCGTTTTCCAACCCATGATATATTTTCGACTTTTATTGCTGCAAATTTATATATATATTTGTTTTATTTTACTTCTTATT
>NZ_CP048741.1:743661-744801 GCF_018336475.1 Romboutsia sp. 13368 | reverse complement strand
TCTATTTTTAAGTATTTATTTTATATATCTAGTTTACATATATTTTCTTTCATTATTTCAATAGACTTGTCTAATTTTTCTTTTTCTTCAGTATCTAATGGAAGATGTATAACTTCTCTTACTCCATCCTTATTAACTATACTTGGTACAGCAATATATACATCATCATGACCATACTCACCGTTTAAATAAGATGATACTGTAAGTATTGTATTTTCATTTTCAAGTATAGCCTTAGTTATTTTTGTTAATGCCATTCCTATTCCATAGTATGTTGATCTTTTACATTCAATTATTTTATAAGCTATGTTTCTAACTTCATCTTCTATTTGACCTAAATCATCAAAACTTAAATTAGTATCTTTTCTTGATGCAATTTGGTATATCGGTTGAACTCCACAAAGTGCATAACTCCATGGTACAAATTGAGAATCTCCATGTTCACCCATGACAAATGCATTTATATCTTTAGGATTTACATCTAATCTTTCACCTAATGTATATCTAAGTCTCGCTGAATCTAATGTAGTTCCAGAGCCAATTACTTTTGACTTATCATATCCTGATAACTTCCAACAAACATAAGTCATTATATCAACTGGATTTGTTGCAACTAATATTATACCATCAAATCCTGATTTTTTTATTTCACCTATAATAGATTTCATTATCTTAGTATTTTTTTGCAATAAATCTAACCTAGTTTCACCTTCTGCTTGTATAGCTCCTGCTGTTATACATATTAAATATGCATCTTTACAATCACTATAATCCCCTGCATATATGTTCATTTTTCTAGGTGCGAAACTAAGACCATGGTTTAAGTCTATAGCCTCTCCCTCAGCACGCTTTTTATCTATATCTATTAAAACTAGTTCTTCACATGTACCTTGATTTACCATAGAGTAAGCATAACTCATACCAACCATTCCAGTACCTACTATTACAACTTTATTCTTCTCCATTATTATCCTCCCTGTAAACTTTATTTAGTTCTTACCATTGTATACACTATATATTTTTATATACCCATATATGTTAATTTTTAACATMATTACTTTAATTTGAATTATTTATATTATTTTAGGCAAGTTTAAAATTAATTATTAATACTAATTTATTTTAAGTAAATAATGTATA
>NZ_CP048741.1:741534-743415 GCF_018336475.1 Romboutsia sp. 13368 | reverse complement strand
TATATATAAATAATTAAGGAGAAATATATGACTACATTCAAAGAATTAAATTTAAATAGTAATCTAATTGATGGCTTAAAAAAACAAAAAATAACTGAACCTACTAAAGTTCAAAGTCTTACTATAAATAAAATACTTGATAATAAAGATTTAATAGTAAATGCTCAAACAGGTAGTGGTAAAACTTTATCATATTTACTTCCTATGTTTGAAAAGATAGATACTACAAAAAGAGAAACTCAAGTTTTAATACTTGCACCAACTCATGAATTAGTTATTCAAATAACAGAACAAGCTAAACTATTAGCATCTAACTCAAATTTAGATGTTACTGCTTTTTCTCTAATAGGAGAAGTTAATATACAAAAACAAATTAAAAACATTAAAGCTATCAAACCACATATAGTTGTAGGGACTTCTGGTAGAGTTTTAGATTTAATAAAACAAAAGAAATTAAAAGCTCATACTATAAAAACTATAATACTTGATGAAGTGGATAGCTTACTTAGTGGAAATAATGTATCAGTTATAAAAGATATAGTAAAAACTACATTAAGAGATAGACAACTTTTAGGATTCTCTGCTAGTTTAAATGAAACTGCTTTAGATATATTAAATAATTTAATGAAAGAACCTGAAATCATAAAAATAGATGAAGAACCTATAAATCCAAATATAAATCATATGTATTTACATGGAGATAGACGTGATAAGTTTACATTGCTTAGAAAAGCTATAGCAGCTACTAATCCAAAACGTGCAATAGTATTTGTTAACGATGAAGATAGTATTGAAGTTATAACTGCAAAATTAAATTATCATAGCTACAAAGCTGTAGGTATATATGGTAGAATGACAAAAGAAGATAGAAAAAATGCTTTAAATAGCTTCAAATTAGGAAAGTCTAAAATACTAGTTTCTTCAGATTTATCTGCTCGTGGACTTGATATTGTTGATGTTACTCATGTATTTAACTTAGACTTCCCACCAAGTAAAAATGAATATGTTCATAGATGTGGTAGAACTGCTAGAGGAAATAGAAAAGGAGATGCTATATCTATAGTTACTAACCAGAATTTATCTACTATAAGAGATTATAAAAGAAACTTTAATATAGATATAAAGAAAAAAGATTTAAAAGAAGGTAAACTTGTTGATGCTGCGTTTAAGCAAACTAGAAAGCCTAAAAACTTTAAAGAAAATAAATCTGTTAATAAAGACATAAAAAATAAGTCTAACAAAACTAAAAAATATAATAAGTAATATATAAAAAGGATMTAATAAGTAATATATAAAAAGGAGCTCATTATATGAGTTCCTTTTTATATATTATTCACCTTTACTATTTGTTATAGCTTGTTTAAGTTTTTCCCCTTTTTCTTTAGTTATTACATTATCTTTAACCATTTGTTCAACTTGTTCAATAGATTTTTCTTTTTCTTTCTTTATCATTTGCTGTTTACAATACTCTTTTATATTTTTTACATCATCCTGAGTGAGTACACCTTCTTCTTCTAAATTTTCTACACTTTGTTTAAAAATACTTCTTCTATGCATCATTTTTCCATTTTCATGTTGTTGTTCACATGGATTTTTGGGTTCTAAACTTACTTCTTGTGCATTTGATAAATTTAAACTACAACTTAATAATGTTAAGCTTAGCATAGATGCTAATATTACATTTTTCTTATTTAATTTCATATTTAACCTCCTAAAGTTATTTTGTTTATATTAGTATTATCATTAACCTTAACTTAAACTTAACTTTTTATAAAATTTTATTAAATAAAAAAGTAGCTAATTATAGCTACTTTTCAATATATATTACAATTTTCTTTAATTTTTCTATAAATATATAAATAATGTCTTGTCTAAAATATA
>NZ_CP048741.1:739723-740187 GCF_018336475.1 Romboutsia sp. 13368 | reverse complement strand
TTATTCAAATTTAAATGTATGTAAATTCTATCTACATCTCCAAGTGCTTTTTGTAAAAATAATTCTACATCTAATCTCGGTGTATCACTTATTTTTTCTAGCTCTTGAGAGTATTTTATGATTATCTCTCTTATTGTCATATCTTCTCCTCTATTTTTCATTTATTACAGCTTTTAGTGCAGTTAATGCAACTTCTAATTGTTGATCATCTGGCTCTTTTGTAGTAATTTTTTGCAACATCATACCTGGATATGCGACAATTTTAGTAAGTTTATTATCATATTTCCCAAAAAAGTTTATTATTTCTTCTTTATTTTTTCCACTAAGTCTTATAACAGACATTGGCCACTTAACACGAGAAACTTTAGTATTTTCATATCCTTTAACTTCAAAAGTTTCCTCWACTGGTGCAACTTCCATTGCAAATTTATAGTGTCCACCTTGGTAGTGGTCATGAGATAGTA
>NZ_CP048741.1:739249-739324 GCF_018336475.1 Romboutsia sp. 13368 | reverse complement strand
TATTTTTATCAGTTCTATCTTTTCTTATATAATTTGAAGCTATACTCATTTTATAGTAATAATCAGTTGCTTCCT
>NZ_CP048741.1:738760-738828 GCF_018336475.1 Romboutsia sp. 13368 | reverse complement strand
AAGTATTTCTTTTGCTTTTTGACTTGATGCAACAAGTTTTGCTGGATCTCCTAAACGTCTTTCCCCTA
>NZ_CP048741.1:738501-738628 GCF_018336475.1 Romboutsia sp. 13368 | reverse complement strand
AAATGAYCATTAGCTAAATCAAGAACATGTATATAATCACGAACTCCAGTACCATCATGAGTATTATAGTCATTTCCATATACATTTAAGTATGGCAATTCTCCAATAGAAACCTTAGTTATATAAA
>NZ_CP048741.1:736216-736330 GCF_018336475.1 Romboutsia sp. 13368 | reverse complement strand
CAGCTCTTAATGATATACCTCTTTCTTTTGCAAATTTATCAGCTACTTCATAGCAATTTWTGTTTTCTATATTAAAAGATATAACTCCTACAATGTCATTTTCATTTTTGGGAC
>NZ_CP048741.1:735133-736014 GCF_018336475.1 Romboutsia sp. 13368 | reverse complement strand
AATACATAATCTACGCATCCTCCACCTTTTTCAAAAGGTTCTTTAGAATATAAATCTTTTATAAGACCAACTATTGCACTGCTTCCAAATGGTGCATAGGCCTTATGTGCTGAGAATGTTAAAAAGTCTATGGATTCTTCTTCACAATTTCCATTAATATTAATTTCTTTATGTGCAACTAACTGTGCCCCATCTACTATTATTATAGCACCATATCTATGAGCAAGTTTTGCTATTTCATGTATAGGTGTAATATATCCAGTTACATTTGATGCTCCTGTAACAGTTACAATTTTTATCTTCCCATTAGCTTTTTTAAGTTCTTTTTCTATATCATCTATATTTATTCTACCTAGCTCATCTACATCAACATAAGTCATTCTTCCTAATCGTCTAAATGGTAAATCATTAGCATGGTGCTCCATTCTAGTTGTAAGAATCATATCTTCTTTATCTTTAATTAGTGAATTAGCTAATATATTTAATGATTCTGTATCTGACTTTGTATAAATTACAGTATGAGTATTACAATCACCTAATCCAAAAAATTCTAGTATTGTATCTCTAGCATTATTAAATCTTGAAGTACAATATTCTCCTTTAAAGCCTACACCTCTTGCTATTGGTCCATAATTTTTTATATTATCTTGTATTGCCTTTGTAACACTTTTTAAGGGTGGTGTAGTTGCTCCATTATCAAAGTTAATAGGTGTTATATATTTTCCACTTGGAAGTTGTATTTTATCATCTATACCATCATATAAATCTCTATAATCCATGGGCTATTTCCTCCTATAATCAACGCTTATACATGTCTTCTTTTTATATTATGTTTATTCAATATCAGTATGTGCTGTTTTTATCCAATTCTATACTATACT
>NZ_CP048741.1:734847-735121 GCF_018336475.1 Romboutsia sp. 13368 | reverse complement strand
TGTCTTGTCTAAAATATACTATTTATTTTAAATCATATTATTTTTAGGAAGGCTATTATCTTTTTTACTACTTCCCTTACTATTTACAACTTGAACTTGCTCTAAATTTGATAAAAGATCTAGGTCTCCTTGTGAATGGTTTACTATATTTTCTATTGATTTATTTTTATTATCATCTCTTCTTGGTTTTGATTTTTCCAAAATTATCACCCTTTCTTATATATATAGACATATTTTTTCCTATATATATCTTTTTAAACTTGTAAATAATTAC
>NZ_CP048741.1:733479-734752 GCF_018336475.1 Romboutsia sp. 13368 | reverse complement strand
TATACTATTTACTTTGGAGGTATSACAATGGATTTTTTGGACAATTTAATTGCTGATTCATTAGGAGGATCTTCTTTCTTTACTGCACCTAAAAAGCTTTATAAATTTGAAAAAATTAAGCAATTAACTAATGAAGTTACTAAAAAAAATCCAAATATTAAACTCATTGACATGGGTGTAGGTGAGCCAGATAAATCTGCTGATAAACTCATATGTGATGTATTAAATGAGGAATCCCGAAAATTAGAAAACAGATATTATTCTGATAATGGAATTAAAGAATTTCAAGAAGCAGCTTGTAGATATTTAAATAACGTATATGGTATAGACAATATTTCTACATCCAACGTAATGCATGGAATAGGCTCTAAGTCTATACTTTCTATGATACCTGTATGCTTTATAAATCCTGGTGATATATGTATAATGCCATCACCTAATTATCCTACATTAGGAACTTATACAAAAATTTTAGGTGGAGAAATATACAATATTGAACTTTCTAAAGAAAACAATTTCTATCTGAATTTAAAAAGCATTCCTGATGATATTTTAAAAAGAGCTAAAATGATTTATATAAATTACCCTAATAATCCTACAGGTCAGGTTGCAACTTATGAATTTTATAAAGATGTTGTAGATTTTGCTAAAAAAAATAATATTTTAGTAGTTTCTGATTTAGCGTATGGACATCTAACTTATGATGATTATAAACCTCTTAGTATTTTATCTATTGACGGAGCTTTAGATGTTTGTATAGAAATTCACTCTATGTCTAAGTCATTTAATATGACTGGTTGGAGATTAGCTTTTGTTGTTGGGTCTGAAAAATTTATAAATCTATTTTCTGTAGTAAAATCTAACACTGACTCTGGACAATTTAGAGCTATCCAAAAAGCAGGTGTATTTGCTCTTGATAATTATCATTTAGTAGATATTAATAGAGAAAGATATTCAAGAAGACTTGATTTACTGACTAAAACATTAAAAGAAATTGGTTTTGATGCTATAAAACCTAAGGCAGGATTTTATATTTATGTACCAATTCCTAAGGGAGTAAAAGATGGAATAAGATTTGAAAGTGCAGAAGATGCTACTTTATACCTGTTAGGAAAAGCTTTGGTATCTACAGTTCCTTGGGATGATTGTGGCTCTTATTTAAGATTTTCTGTAACTTATGAAGCTGATACTATTGAAGATGAATTTAATATAATGAATGAATTAAAAAATAGATTACTTTCATTAAATCTAGAATTTTAAAATTAGTTTAAAT
>NZ_CP048741.1:729389-733425 GCF_018336475.1 Romboutsia sp. 13368 | reverse complement strand
GTATATATATAATATTATAAAAAACAAAGCCCAAATTAAAAATTGGGCTTTGTTTTTATTTTAATTTTTCTATTAATTTTTCTAATAGTACTTGTTTTAATTTTTCATTAAGTTCATTTTTATTATTAGCTTGAGTATTACTATTCTTATTATTACTTTTAGCTTTATTATTTTTTTTACTTTTATTATTTTGATTGTCTACATCATTAGGTCTTTTTCTTTTTTTATTAGCCATATCTAACCCCCCATTATTTTTTGTTATATAAATATAATATGAAAATTTCATCAAAATGTTACATAATGTGATAGATTACTCAAATAAAATTCTTTTAATATTTCTTACAAAATAATAGGTGTATCATTTAGATACACCTATTATTATCATTTAGATACACCTATTATTACTACTTCATTTCATTTTTCATTTGTTTTTTTGTATCGTATGCAGATCTCGTTTGTCCAAATCTATCAACTGCCTCACCTAGTTTAGATTCCATCATATTCATTGCACCTTCAAAGTTATCTTTCACATCTTCTGCAACTTCTTTTGCCATAAACTTAGCTTTATTAGCTGTTTTTTTAACTTCTTTTTTCATATCATTTAAATTATTCATTTGGTCCATATTAGCACCTCCTTATTTTTATATTTATTCTTCCCCAAATAGTCATTTTTATTTTAAATTTAAATCATTAACTTTTCTATACTTGTCTTCATATTATTATATAAGGGAGGGATAGTTTTGACTTCATATATTCTTTACGGTTTATGTATAGTTTTACTTTTGATTTCATTCCTTAAAGATAAAGAAAAAACTAAAAAAGCAGTTGTAAATGGATTTAAATCTTGGGAAAAAATAATGCCTCAGTTTTTAGCCATTGTAATAGTTATATCTATCATATTAGCTATATTGAAACCAGAAATTATATCAAAACTTATCGGAAAAAATTCTGGTTCTTTAGGAGTTATATTATCTTCTATAATTGGTTCAATTACTATGATGCCAACTTTTGTTGCCTTTTCAACAAGTAATACATTACTTCAAAATGGAGCTGGATATGCTCAGGTTTCAGCTTTAATATCTACACTTACTATGGTTGGAATATTAACATTTCCTTTAGAATCTGACTATATAGGTAAAAAAGCTGCTTTTTATAGAAACCTTTTAGCCTTTTTATTTTCATTTATTGTCGCTATATTTATGGGAGGTGTATTCAATTGAGTATATCTAAATTTCTAATAAGATATAAGTATTCTTTAATTTTATTCTTAATTCTTATATTGCTCTTCTTTTTTAATAATGAATTTGGAATTTATGCATTTGAAAATGTTAAATCTATAATACTTCAAATGCTCTCTATTTTACCTCCAGTAATGTTATTATTAGGTCTTATGGATGAATGGATTCCTAGAGAATATTTCATGAAATATATGGGTGATAGTTCTAAAATACTTGGTATACTATTATCTTTTGCCTTCGCATTCTTCGGTGCAGGACCTATGTATGCAGGTTTTCCATTTGTTGCTGTTTTAATGAAAAAAGGAGTTAAATTCTCAAATATAATTATATTTTTAAATGCATGGTGYGTAACTAAATTTTCTACACTTTTATTTGAAGTTGGATCACTCGGTTATAAATTTACATTATGCAGATTAATTATAAATATTCCTGGTGTTATAATCATGGGATATTTAGTAGACTATTTAGTAAATAAAAAACCCCATAAAATTTAATTATGGGGTTTTCTTGCAAAATAAACATTGTGGAGAATGTTAGTGGGGGTTTATTTTACAACAGGGTATTATATTATGGTTTTTAAGTTAGTTCTTTCTTTAGTTATATAATAACTTTTTTATATGAATTTAATATGAGTTTTTTGTGAATAGTTGTTGAAATCTAATTTTTAAATTCAATTGTGAATACTACAGAGTTTTCTTTATTCTTTAAACTATGATGATATCCATGTGATTTAAGTATTT
The DNA here is from genome assembly GCF_018336475.1 of Romboutsia sp. 13368. Lineage (GTDB taxonomy): Bacteria > Bacillota > Clostridia > Peptostreptococcales > Peptostreptococcaceae > Romboutsia. The sequence continues at coordinate 731,447 of NZ_CP048741.1, read as the reverse complement.
GATTTACTAAGTATAAACCTAATCCACTTCCACCAGTTTTTCTCGATCTAGACTTTTCTATTCTAAAAAATGGATTAAATATTTCTTCTAAATATCTTTTATCTATAGTAACTCCTGTATTTTCTATTTCTAAGTATGCTCTGTATTGACTATTTTTCTTGCTGTTTTTGTAATTCTTCTTATATAATCTTACTATTAAATTTTCATTATTAGGTGAATACTTTATTCCATTTATAATTATATTATTTATAGCCTTTTCAATTCTTGTTTCATCACACTTTACATAAATATCATCTTCTATATTAAGCACAACATTCATATTCTTTTCGTCTATTAAAAATTGATGTCTTTTTGTAAGTCTTTCTACAAGCTTACTTAAATTAACATTTGTTAGTGCTAAATCAGACTGTAATATTTCATTTTTTGATACTTCTATCATTTCATTAACTAAATCTTTTAACTCTTGAGTTGATTCATATGATTTTTTTAAATATGTATCTCTATCTTTATATTTACCGATATTATATATCATACCTTCAAGTTGACCACTAATTATAGTTATAGGAGTTTTTAATTCATGAGATATTGTTGCTACAAAATCTTTTCTTCGATTTTCAGCTTCTCTTTCACTTTCTATAATTTGTATTAGTGGTTTAGTTATTACCTTTGAATAAATATATGCACCTATAGCACCTATAATAAGTGCAATTATTAGTATAAATGGAATTAATCTTCTTATTACCTGATTAGCCTCATCTATAGGCTGTAGTGGCATTATTATATCTAAGGTATAAGGAGTTCTAGAATCACTAGTATTTATAGGAATTGWTACATGATATTCATTATGTGGAGTTTTTCCTAATATATACTTGCTATATCTAGATAACACCATTTCACTATTTCCATATATTRTTTTTTTATTTTGATTTTTTAATATAATAGATAAATTTTGATTTCTAGACATATAATATAATCTTTCTTTTAAATGTGCTGTATCATAATTAGGAGAATTCTCACATAATGAAGTTATACTTTTGTCTAAAAGATCTATTTTATACTTATGGTAATAACTTGGTAATAAAAAATACAATATCATATATATTATCATAGCAAGAGCTACTAAAAGTCCTGTAGTTATWARAAATAACTTATACTTTATATTTATATTTTCAAATTTATTAAATACTCTTCTCAAGTGTATACCCTATTCCTTTTACAGTTTTTATATATTGTAATTTTATTTTCTTTCTTAAATTTTTTATATGTGCRTCAACTATTCTTGTGTCTCCATAATAATCATATCCCCATATTGAATCAAGTAAACTTTCTCTAGTTATAACTTGTGGGTATTTTTCTATTAAAGTCTTTAATATGTTAAATTCTTTCAATGTAAGTTCTATTGTTTCTCCTTCAACTTCAACTGTATATGTATTTAAATTAAGTTTTAAATCTTCAAAGTTTAATGATTCTTCATTTGTTACTTTTAAACTTCTTCTTAAAACTGCTTCAACTCTTTTTATTAAAAGATTAAATGAAAATGGCTTTGTTATGTAATCATCACATTCTAATTCAAATCCTTTTACTTGATTTTCTTCTTGATTTAATGCGCTTAAAAATATTATAGGTACCTTAGAGTTTTGTCTAATCATTTTACAAACTGAATATCCATCTAGGTTCGGCATCATTATATCTAATATTATTAAATCATAATTTCCTTGTTTAAATTTCGATATTCCCTCTAATCCATCACTGGCAAAATCAACATTATATCCTTGAGACCCTAGAAATTCTACTATAAGCTCTTGTATATTAAAATCATCTTCTATAACTAGTATAGATGCATTCATCTTTTCATCTCCCTTTTCTTTAGTAATATGAATATTTTACCCTATTTTTATGAATTTAGTGTGAAGTAATTCTTTCATCATAAATAGTTAAGAATATTATTAACATTTACTAATGAATATAAAAACTATCAATTTATCTTACCCTGCAATAAAATTACGGTAATTAAAAAGGCATTACTAAAAATTATAGTAATGCCTTTTATATTAATTA
>NZ_CP048741.1:729286-729368 GCF_018336475.1 Romboutsia sp. 13368 | reverse complement strand
TACAGATTAGTATTTGTAAATTTTATCCAAATACTAATCTTTTTATTTTAGCTATAGAATCATAATTTCCCATCAATTTATT
>NZ_CP048741.1:728757-728900 GCF_018336475.1 Romboutsia sp. 13368 | reverse complement strand
GAAATTTAAATCCAAAGTAAGTTTGTTTTTTAGAAGCACATCTATCATAAGAGGCTTCGCCTTTAAAACATTTACTGAAATGTGCTCTACCAAACTCACAAACTGGAATTGGCATACTATCTACGACTCTTATATTATTAGAA
>NZ_CP048741.1:728525-728749 GCF_018336475.1 Romboutsia sp. 13368 | reverse complement strand
AATAAACAAGGAAATGTACTCTCTTACTTCATTGATTACAGAATGTAAATTTCGTTTAGTTCTATTAAATCTAGTTCTATCTCCTAACTTTGGAAATAATTTTGAATATTCTCTACTTAATAAACTGAAAAATGCTTTTTCTGAATCTATAGTTAGAAGTTCACCAACTATACTTATAGTTATTATTTTGCTATCGCAAAGTTTACTATCTTTGATATTACGTC
>NZ_CP048741.1:724460-728489 GCF_018336475.1 Romboutsia sp. 13368 | reverse complement strand
TACTTCTTCTTAAAACAGCTTGAACTCTTTTTATTAAAAGATTAAACGAAAATGGCTTTGTTATATAATCATCACATTCTAATTCAAATCCTTTTACTTCTTCATGTTCTTGATTTAAAGCTGTTAAAAATATTATTGGTACATTTGAAGTTTTTCTTATCATTTTACATGCAGAATATCCGTCTAAATTTGGCATCATTATATCTAATATAATTAAATCATAATTATTTTGTTTAAAAAGTTGTATTCCTTCTAATCCATCACTTGCATAATCTACATTGTAGTTTTCTGCTCTTAAAAATTCTACTATAAGTTCTTGTATACTTGCGTCATCTTCTACTACTAATATTGATGCACTCATCTTACCACTCCAATCTATTTTCTATATATTTATTTTAGCCTATATATGTGAATTTAGTATGAAGTGATATTTAAATCTTATTTATTAAACTTAAAGTTTCTAAGTCTGAGTGCATTAGTAACAACTGATACAGAACTTAAGCTCATAGCAGCTGCTGCAATCATTGGACTTAAAAGTGGTCCTCCAAATATATATAATAGACCTGCTGCAACAGGTATTCCTATAGTATTATATCCAAATGCCCAGAATAAGTTTTGCTTAATATTTTTTATAGTTTCATTACTTAATTTTATAGATGTTGGCACATCCATTAAGTTACTCTTCATTAATACAATATCTGCACTTTCCATTGCAACATCTGTACCACTTCCTATAGCTATGCCAATATCTGATTGTGCTAGTGCAGGAGCATCATTTATACCATCTCCAACCATCGCAACAAATTTTCCTTGTTCTTGAAGTTTTTTCACTTCATTAGATTTATCTTTTGGTAAAACTTCTGAAACTACTATATCTATTCCAACTTCTTTYGCTATAGCATCTGCAGTTTTTTTATTATCTCCTGTAACCATAGCTACCTTTATTCCCATTTCATGAAGTTTTTCTATAGCTTTTTTACTATTTTCTTTAACAGTATCTGCTACTGCTATTATTCCACCTAAAGTATTATCTATTGATATATACATAGGTGTTTTTCCTAGTGATGCTAACTCATCAGACTTAGATTCTAAATATCCTAAATCTATATTTTTATCAAGCATAAGCTTTTTATTTCCAAGTATTATAACCTTCCCATCTATTTTAACTTCTATACCATGTCCTGGTATAGMCTTAAAGCTTTCTACCCTTTTTAATTCAATATTATTTTCTTCCCCATATTTTACTATAGCTTCTCCAAGTGGATGTTCTGAACCTTTCTCAGCACTCGCTGCTATTTGAAGTAAATAATTCTCATCTATATTATTAGTTGTTATTATATCTGTAACTGTTGGTTTTCCTTCTGTTATTGTACCTGTTTTATCAAATATTACTGTATCTACTTTATGTGCAAGTTCTAGTGCCTCTCCACTTTTTATAAGTATTCCATTTTCTGCACCTTTACCCGTTCCAACCATTATCGCTGTTGGTGTAGCAAGACCAAGTGCACAAGGGCATGCTATTACAAGCACAGATATAAATATTGTAAGAATGAATTCTAAGTCCTTATGTCCAAATACAAACCAAAGTAATGATGACACTAAGGCTATAATTATAACAGTTGGTACAAAGTATCCTGATACTTTATCTGCAAGTGCCGCTATTGGAGCTTTTTTACCTTGAGCATCTTCAACAAGTTTTATAATTTGAGCAAGAACAGTATCTGAACCTACTTTTTCAGCTCTAAATTTAATAACTCCATTTTTATTTATACTTGCTCCTGTTACATTATCACCGATATTTTTTTCAACTGGTATACTCTCTCCAGTCAGCATAGATTCATCAACTGATGTATGACCATCCACAACAACACCGTCAACTGGTATTTTAGCTCCAGGTTTAACTATTATTATATCTCCTACTTCAACTTCACCTATTGGTATTTCAATTTCTTCATTACCTTTTACAATTAGAGCAGTTTTAGGTTGAAGCCCCATAAGTTTTTTAATAGCTTCTCCTGTTTTACCTTTAGCTTTTGATTCTAAATATTTCCCAAGTAATATTAAAGCTATTATTATACCTGCACTTTCAAAGTATAATTGATGATGTCCATGACCTACTTCCATAGTAGTAGTTGCTATTTTAAAAGTAGTATATACACTGTATAAAAATGCTGATGATGTTCCTATCGCAACTAATGTATCCATATTAGGATTTTTATTTATTAATGATTTAAATCCATTAATATAAAACTTATATCCAGCTAACATTACTGGTATTACTAATATCATTTGTATAATTGCATAGTTTAATGGATTTGTAAGTGGGTCTATAATATTTGGAACTGGCCAAGGACCAAAAGGTTTTGGTACCATAGGACCCATAGCTATATAAAATAGTGGGATAGAAAATCCTACTGCTATTACAAATTTAATAAATAAAGTTTTCATTTCTTTTTCTTTTCTTAGTTTATCTTCATCTGCTAATGCTTCTTTCTTTTCTTCAATTATAAAATACCCGGCTTTCTCTATTACAGATTTTATATCACTTAGTGTAACCTTAGAATTATCATATTCTATATTAGCTTTCTCTGTTGCTATATTTACACTTGAATTTTCTATTCCATCTAATTTTTTCGTAACTCTTTCTACTGCTTTTGCACAAGCTGCACAACTCATTCCGCCTATTTTTAATTCTACAATTTTAGTATTATTTTCTTTTATAACCTTATATCCTGCTTTTTCTATTGCTGACTTTATATCTTCAAAACTTACTTTTTGCTTATCATATTCTATATTAAGCTTTTCAGTTGCTATATTTACACTTGAGCTTTCCACGCCATCTAATTTTTTTGTAACTCTTTCTACTGCTTTTGCACAAGCTGCGCAACTCATTCCACCTATTTTATAAGTTTCTTTATTATTTGGCATACTGTATCTCCTTTCATTATTTTTACATCTTAATTATACCCCCTATAGGTATATTAAATCATTTATTTTACTTTTTCAATAAATTTTTATHGATATATAAATTCATAATTTTATATTTAAGTGTAAAATTATGAATTTATTTAATATCAAATATAAWATATCAAATATAATATATTGAAATATATATTGTTGACATATATAATATATTGTGGAATATTTTNACATAATTAGGAGGTATATTTTGTTAAAAAGTAAATTCCAAAAAATAGCATTAACATCTATATTAACAACAATGTTATCATCAAACTTTTTAATAGCAAATGCAGAAAGTTATAAAGTATTCATAGATGCAGGTCATGGTGGTAAAGATAATGGTGCTTCTCATAATGGGTATCTAGAAGATGTTATTAATTTACAAATTGCGCACAAGCTAAAAAATAGATTAATAAATGAAGGTTTAGAAGTTGAAATGAGCAGAAATTCTGACACTTCTCTATCATTATCAGAAAGAGCAGCTAAATCAAATAATTCAGATGCAGATATATTCATTTCAATACATCAAAATGCATCTTCTAGTCCTAGTGCAAATGGAATAGAAACATATTATCTTGGAAGTAGAAATAAAGCTCTAGCTACTGCTGTACATAATAGTATTATAAATTCTACAAGTGCAAATGATAGAAGTGTCAGAGAAGCAAATTTCCAAGTACTAAGAGATAATAATAAAGTATCAATTCTTTTAGAATGTGGATTTATATCTAATCCATCTGAAGGATATAAGTTAAATACTGATGAATATCAAAATAAAGTTGTAGATGGAATAGTATCTGGTGTAAAGAATTACTTTAATATAAATAATAATAATGTAAATACATCAAATTCATCTAACTCAAATAAAAATACWGATCGTGGTAAAAACTTTAATATTATAGGTACTTTACCTCAAGGAGCTAAGGTAAAAATCATAGATACAAAATTTGATTGGCACAAAATAGAATTCAATGGTAAATATGGTTATGTATCAGGAGTTTATGTTAAATAAATACATATTAAATAAATAAGTAGGTATAATTTTATATTATTATCCTACTTATTTTTATT
>NZ_CP048741.1:722391-724430 GCF_018336475.1 Romboutsia sp. 13368 | reverse complement strand
TTTTACTTCTTATATAATCAATTATAATGTATATAATCACTATTATAGTTATAAGCATTACTATTTTCATAATCCAAGAGCTCATACCATATCCAAAAAATACTCTTCTAAATGGACTATACCCTCCATAATAACTGCCTCTAAAAATAGGACGTCTACTTGAAGTACTATTTCCATACTCCCTATTATTTGTATTAGTATTTGTATTGTCATTATTACTACTATTGCTATCATCTTTAGGAGTAGTAGAGAAACTTCCTGAGTCAGGTTTTGTTGTACTTGACGAACCTGAATTATTAGTACTAGTATTTGGTTTTGTAGAAAAACTTCCTGAATCTGGCTTTATGGTAGTTGWRCTTGGTTTTATTGTAGACTTTGGTTTTGTAGAATAGCTTTTCGTTGAACTTTTAGAACTATACTTACTTGAAGATACTAATGATACATATGTACTATCATATGCATAAGAGTCTATATTTCCTATTAATCCTCCTATATAAGTAAATAAAAATATAAATGTCGTTAAAAGATAAGCTATTTTTATTTTTTTATTTTTCATATTATACTCTTAGCCCCATTTCTATAAATTTATCATTTATTCTAATTAGTTCATTTTGAGTATTATCAGTTATTACTGAATCGTAGAACTCTTCCCCTTTAAACTTTGAATACTTTAATATATGCTGATTATCATAGTCTTTGCTATCTATTAAATATACATATCTAGTAAAGTTTCCATTATTGTCTTTTTCTACTAAGTATCCAGCAACATTAAATATAAACTTTTCTTCACCTTGGTAAAGCTCTACAGTATCAGTAGTATTTGTAAGTAGCACAGAATCTTTATCACATTTTATTACATACTCTTTTTCTCTACAATTAAGACAATGTTTCATATCACATACACTTACACAATTTCTACATGCACATTTACTACACTTATCAATTTTTTCTAAATCTCTACGCTTATCAATTGTAAGATATTTATTTATTTTTTGACTTGGATCATTTTCTACCTTAAATAATTTTTTAAATAGTCCTTTATCTTTTTTACTTTCTTTTTCTAAGTTATCTAAAAACTCAATATAATCTTTTAGTGTATCAACTTTATTTATAAAGCTTCTTTTATTAAGCTCTTCAGTATCAAGCATTTTTCTTAAATCATCTACACAAAACATTAATTCAGCATATGATTTATTGTATTTATTTTTTTCCTCTAATACTCTATCATCCATTTTATCACCTCTAAAAAATMACTTATATATTACATATCATTAAAGGTAGATAGCTTTAAACCATCTACCTTTAATATACTATTTTTTCATTTGTTCTTTTATTCTTTCTAATTCCTCAGCAACTTTAGAATCAACTGATGGTGAATTTTTTATATACTCATCTAATAATTCATCTTCATTTTTAGGCTTTAACTGTTCTAAGGCATTTCCGTAATTTTCTGTTTGAGAAACTTTCTTTTCAAGTTCTTCTAAATTTATACCATGGTCATCATTAAGACCTGCTAAAGTTTCATTTATTTCATTGTTTATTTGTGCAACATCAAGTCTTGTAGCTAATTCTTGTTTTTTAGATTTCATTTTAGATATTTCTATCTCTAATTCTTCTATCTTAGCTTTTATAGTAGTTATTTTATCATCTTGTTCTTTTATTCTAGAATTAGTTTGACTTAACTTTTCTTGTAATTCTAGTTTTTGTTTAACAAACGATTGTGCTTTTTCATTATCTTCTTTTAAGATAGCTGCTTTAGTAGCCTCTTCATATTTGTTTATCTTTTCTTCTAATGCTTTTTTCTCATCTCTTATACTATCTACTGTAGCTATAAAGTTTGCACATTGCTTTTTAGCATTTATAAGTAATTCTTCCTTTTTCTTTATAGAAAGTTCTAACATTTCTATTGGATTTTCATGTTTATCTAATGCTTTATTAGCCTTAGCAGCTATAACATTTTTTAATCTTTTAATAAAACTCATTTTATCATCTCCAAAATTTTGAAATTAATTTTAAAATAATTATATACTAAATTCATT
>NZ_CP048741.1:721160-722260 GCF_018336475.1 Romboutsia sp. 13368 | reverse complement strand
ATTTATATAGTACATTATATTATATATATAATTAAGTTGAAATATAAAGGAGAGTTTTATGAGATATGTCATTGTAAGTGTAGTTAAAGGAAAAGCTGGTATTTTTAATAATAATTTAAGAAAAGAAGTCTATGAAAAATTTAATGCTAAATCATCTAAACTGCCTGCACACTTTACTATTAAAGCTCCATTTGAAGCTGATAATATAATTGAATTAGAAAATATCTTAGAAGAATTTAGTAAAGAAAACTACTGTGCGCCTTATAAAGTAAAAGGTTATGACCATTTTGATGATAGAGTTATATTTATGAAAGTATTTATGAGTGAAGAAGGAAAAATCCTTCATGATAATTTAATAGATGCTATGAGTACGGTTAATTACATAAAGTTTGATAAGTTAGATGGTAAAAATAAAGTATTTCATATTACTATAAGTTCTAAAAAGATAAAAAATATATTTAATGATTTATTAAACTACGTAAGTAATATACCTTGTGATTTTGATTGTAATTTTGATAATATTTGTATATATAAGTGGGAAAATAATACTTGGGTACTTCATAAAGAATATATATTAAAAAAATAGTAGCTATATAGCTACTATCTTTTATGCGTATAAAACTATAGTTATTATCTTTAAATCAAATCTTAATATATTWWTATATGAAGTTAAATGTTTTTGTTAAAAATCCTCTTTATTTATGATTTTTTGCAGCTTCTAAAAATTCTTCTTCAGTTTGCTTTATAACAAGCTCTCCATTTATTTTTCCTACTGCTTCCTTAGAAAATGATCTACATGCACCTATGCATCCAGTTTTAACATTTTCTTCTCCTATAGTCTTTTTTAATTTATCTACATTTATATTTGAACAATATGGGCATACTCTTATCATTCTATTAATCTCCTTTTTTTGTTATTATAAATTATCTTTATCTATATACCCTACAGGTATATTTATAAACAATTTATAATATTTTATTGCGGTAAATTAAGGTAATTAACTTTTTATATTCATATTTTTTTAATTTAATATAACATATCTCCTGTTTAATTTACATTGTTGTTCTAGTTAATTTACTACAATATAGTTATATTTAAT
>NZ_CP048741.1:717318-720561 GCF_018336475.1 Romboutsia sp. 13368 | reverse complement strand
CAAGGATATATCGTTGGCGAAATAAAGTGATTCGCCGACACGTCGCTCAAGCGAATCGAATTTTTTATTTGTTAATACTCATCTACTATATTAAACTACATTGTATAAAATATCGCTCCTCCTGGTCCTAGAGGTATATTGAATGTCATAAATACTAAAAGAAGTATTATCCAAGCAATTGCAAAAACTAATGAATATGGTATCATATTAGCTATTACAGTACCCATACCTATGTTTTTATCATATTTTCTAGCAAAAGCTAGTATTACTGGGAAGTATGAGAAAAGTGGACTAAGCGGATTAGTTATAGAATCCCCTATACGATAAGCAACTTGAGTTAATGCTGGGTCATATCCTAATAATAAGAACATTGGTACAAATATAGGTCCCATTATAGCCCATTTTGCAGATGCACTTCCTACAAATATATTTATAAATGCTGCAAATAATACAAATACTACTATAAGTCCTTTACCTGTCATACCTGCATTTTGTAGCCACTCTGCTCCTTTTATAGATAATATAGTACCTAAATTACTTGCATTAAATAAGTATAAAAATTGTCCTGCTATAAATGCTAAAACTATATACATGCCCATATCACTCATAGAACTACCCATCATTGAAACTAAATCTTTATCATTTTTTATACTCTTAGTAACTTTACCATATACAAATCCTGGAACTAAAAATATTGCAGTTATTATTGGAACTATACCTTTCATTAAAGTAGAGCCATTAGAAAGTAATGAACCAGTTTCACTATCTCTTAAGAATGCATCATTACCTATAGATAATCCAACTATTATAATTACTACTAATAATAATGAATATAGTGCATATTTAAGACCTTTAGCTTGAAGTGGTGTAACTTCATTTGATGTTGATGTATCTTCTGCTAAGCCTTCATATTTTCCAAAACGAGGAGCTACATATTTTTCAGTTATAATTGTTCCAAGTATAGTTAATATTATTGCTGATGCAGCTAAGAAATACATATTCATCGCTGGATTTACTACATAATTAGGATCTACCATTTGAGCTGATTGACCTGTAAATCCTGCTAATAACACATCTATCATACTAACCGTTATATTTGCAGAAAATCCTGCTGCAACTCCTGCATATCCTGCAAACATACCTATTAATGGATGTCTTCCTATACCTATAAATACAAGTGCTGCAAGTGGTGGAAGCACTATAAAACCAGCATCAGCAGCTGCATTTGCTACTATACCAACAAATATTATAGTTGCTGTAACCAATTTTTTAGGAACTTTATTTATACTTTGTTTCATTAATACTTCCATAAGTCCTGTTTTTTCCGCTACCCCYGCACCAAGCATTGTAACTAGGACAAGTCCTAATGGTGCAAATGATTGGAAGTTTGAAACTACACTACCCAAGAATATCTGAAGTTGTTCTTTATCTAATAAATTTATAGCTGTTATCTCTTCTCCTGTAGATGGATGAATTGCACTAACATCTTGACTTGCTATAATTGCTGATAATATAAGTATTACTCCACATAATATAAAAAATATTGTTACAGGATCTGGTAGTTTATTTCCTACTCTTTCTACTGAATTTAATACTCTATCCAATAAACCAACCTTTTTATTTTCTTTTACTTTACTCAACTATCTCGCCCCCTAATAAAATCTACTTTAAATAATCAATTGCTATTTGGGATAAGCTTTGTGCCAATACTCCTACGTTTTTGCTATCCCATTTAAAGTATGGGTTATGGTGAATAACTGGCTCACTTTCATTATTTGCTATTCCTATAAACATAAATGCTGATGGAACTTTTTGTGCAAAGTAAGCAAAATCTTCTCCACCCATATTAGGTTCTTTTAAGTTATATACATTTTCTTCTCCAACTACTTTTTTTAAAGATTCTTTAGCAAAGTTAGTCATATCTTTATCATTTATTAATGCTGGATAGTTTGCTTTATATTTAAATTCATATGTTGCTCCTTGAGAAGTTGTTATCCCCCTTACTAAATCTTCCATAATACGTGGYACTAAATTTCTCGTTTCTTCTTTAAATGTTCTTATGGTTCCTTCTAACTCAACTTCATTAGGTATTACATTGAAATTCTCTCCACCTTGTATCTTTCCACAAGTTACAACTACTGGGTCTAGTGGATTTATTCTTCTACTTACTATGGTTTGTAGCGCATTTACAATTTGGCATGTTATTACTATTGGGTCTATCGACTCTTGAGGAAGTGCTCCATGGCCACCTTTTCCTATTACTTTTATGTTAAATAAATCTGGTGCTGCCATCATAGGTCCTTCTTTTAAATGTACTTCACCTTCTTTTAARTATCCCCATAAATGTGCTCCAAAGGCTGCATCTACTTTTGGATTTTCAAGTACTCCTTCTTCAATCATAGGAAGGGCACCACCTTCTCTTTCTTCTGCTGGTTGAAATACTAATTTAACATTACCATGTAACTTATCTTTTAGTTCATTAAGTATCATAGCTGCACCTAAAAGACCTGCAACATGACCGTCRTGACCACAAGCATGCATCATACCATCAATTTTAGATTTGTACTCAACATTAGCCTGTTCTTGTATTTTTAATGCATCCATGTCAGCTCTAAGTAAAACTGTTTTTCCTGGGTAATTACCTTCAATTAATCCGACTACTCCAGTTTTAGCTACATTTTTTTGAACTTTTATGCCTAGTTTTTCTAGTTCTTCGATTATTATTTTTGATGTTTTAAATTCTTTAAAGCCATCTTCTGGATACATGTGTATTGTTTCTCTTAAATTTATCATTTGTTCTAAGTACTTTTCACATAAATCTTTTACTTCATTCACATCAAGTCCTCCTAAGTTATTTCTGACTTACATAATTAATATGAATGTTATTTTGTACAATATTACTACAAAAATATAATGGACATATCTTTATAAAAGATATGTCCATTATATTTTTATCCAAATAAACTAAGTAAARTATAGTTATACTTCCAAATTTTCTAGGTGTAAATGGCGTATGGCTAGTAGTTCCATTTGCAGAAGTTTTAACTTTGATTATATCTTTTGTTTATATTTATAAATACAGAAAAGAATATATGTATGAAAATATGTTTAAGAAAAAAGAATTGAAGAATGTTGAAGTTGAGAATATATAAAAAATTCGCTTCGCTTGAGCGACGTGTCGGCGAAACATTTCGGATACATCCGTTGCTAAAAAATACCCTTAATTGTTTTAAGGGTATTTTT
>NZ_CP048741.1:715754-717293 GCF_018336475.1 Romboutsia sp. 13368 | reverse complement strand
AATTTCTATTTATTTCTATATTATATAGTATTTTCAGTTTAATGTATATTTTTATTAATTAATTTTAAATAAAAAAAAGCAATTATATTATATATTGATTAATTAATATAGTTGCTTTTTTATTTATAGTTTAATCTATTTTACTTGTGAGAATTAGATTTATTTGGTTCTTTCTTTTTATAAAAATTGATTAGTGTAGCTACAATATAAGTGATAATAATAGATATTACAGCTGATGACAATATAGATATTTTAGATATATTAATCAGTTCAGGATTATCACCAAATGCTATCTCAGATACAAATATTGACATAGTAAATCCTATACCTGCTAATAATGAAACTGAAAATACAGATAACCAATCTACACCTTTTGGTTTTTCAGTTATGTTAAACTTAGTTCCCACCCAAGTAAATAACATTATACCTAGTGGTTTACCTACTACTAAACCTGCAACAATTCCCCATATTAATGTATGGTCTAATGCAATATTTGCATTTAAGTCTAAACTTATATCTGTATTAGATAATGCAAATAACGGCAGTATGAGTAAGTTACAAAAAGGTTCTAATTTATGAACTAATCTTTTTAACATAGGCTCTTTAGATGTTTTGAATTTTTTAGATGGTATTGCACTAGCAAGTAAAACTCCACTTATCGTTGCATGTACTCCACTATAATATATAAAAAACCATAATACTAACCCAACTAACAGATATGCTGCAATATTATCTACTTTATTTCTATTCATAGCTAATAATATTAATAATATAATAATTGAAATTAGTATGCACCATACATTTATATGTGAAGAATATAATACTCCTATTACCAATATTGATATTAAGTCATCTACAACAGCCAAAGATAATAAAAATATTTTTAGTAATGGATTAAGCTTATGTTCTAATATCATAAATATACCTACTGCAAAGGCTATATCAGTTGATATTGGTATCCCTATTCCATCAGAAAATGGTGTGCCAAGGTTAATTATCGTAAATATAATCGCTGGTAATAAAACGCCACCAATTGCTGCTATTATAGGAAATGAAGCCTTTTTAAAGCTTGATAATCTCCCATGTAATATTTCATTTTTTATTTCAAGACCAACATATAAAAAGAATATTGCCATTAAAAAATCATTTATTATCAGGTGAATATTAAATTCTCCTATGATGGGAAAACTAAAGAAATTATTATATGCTTGTCCAAACCTACTATTTGCTATTGTTAAAGATACTATTGTAGCAATTATAAGTAATACACCTGTAAATACCTCAGATTTAATAATATCTTTTAGCTTATGAGTCATTGATTTAAATTCTCCTTTCATATTAATAATTTTTTCAAACTTTTAAAGTAACCATAAATCTTCTACTTTTTATAATATAATTACAAATATAAAACTTAAGTGTTTTTGATTTTTTAGTTTTTGATTTTTATCATTTTTTATTCGTTAATTACTATAATTTTATTTGGTTAATTTTAATTATTTAACAAAAAAGACACTTAAAATCATTTTTATCATAATCTAA
>NZ_CP048741.1:713724-715501 GCF_018336475.1 Romboutsia sp. 13368 | reverse complement strand
TTTTCTTAAGTTGTTAGCATTGTACTCATCATATATAAATAAATCCTGGAACTTATTTCTKYTATATAAATATTAAATTATTTTACTAATCCCATAAGTGTTGGAATAAATAAACTTAATTGTGGTATGAATGTAACTAACATAAGAACTACAAATATTGCAGCGTAGAATGGTAATATACTCTTTATAACACCTTCTACTTTAGTTTTARCTACTCTACAACCTACAAATAATGTATTCCCAACTGGCGGTGTTATTGTACCTATACATAAGTTAAATACTAGCATTATACCAAATTGTATAGAATCCATACCTAAGCTTTGAGCTATAGGTAAGAATATTGGAGTAAATATTAATATAGCTGGAGTTGCATCCATAAATGTACCTACTACTAATAGTAATAAGTTCATTATTAGTAATATAACTATTGGATTGTTAGATATACCTAATATTAAGTTAGTAACATATGTTGGAACATTAGTAAATGCTAATATCCAAGACATTATAGATGATGCACCTATTAAAAATACTATCATTGCTGTCATATTTACTGCTTCTAATAATATTCTTGGTAAATCTTTTATCTTTATAGATTTATATAAAAGCATCGATAATAATAAAGAGTAAACAACTGCTATTGCTGCACCTTCTGTAGCTGTGAATATACCACCTGTTATACCACCTATTATTATTACTATTAATGATAAACTTGGTATTGCATCTAAAAGTACTCTTAAAGCTTGAGATAATGTTATTTTTTCTTTAGTTATTGTTTTATATCCTCTTTTTCTAGCTATAAAGAATGCAACAGTCATAATACCTATTCCCCAAAGTATTCCTGGTATATATCCTGCCATAAATAATGCAGTTACTGATGTACCACCACTAACTAATGAATATATTATTAATGAGTTACTTGGAGGTATTAATAATCCAGTAGGTGCTGATGCTACATTTACTGCAGCAGCAAAATCTTTATCATAYCCTGYTTCTTCTTGTAGTGGTGTCATGATTCCACCCATAGCAGCAGCTGCTGCCGTTCCAGATCCACTTATTGAACCAAATAACATGTTACCTATAACATTTGTATGAGCTAATGAACCTGGTAATTTACCAGCTAATAAATTTGCAAAATTTACTAATTTAATTGCTATACCACCATTATTCATTATAATACCAGCTAATATGAAAAACGATATTGCTAATAACGAGAATGAGTTAATTCCTGTAAATATACGTTGTGCTGCTGTAAAAACTGCATTTTCCCACGGTAATGCCGATAGTATTGCTAAAACTGAAGATATCCCTATTGTAACTGCTATTGGTATCCCTATTAATAGTAATATTGGAAATACAGCTAATAAAGTTAATCCTGTTTGTAATGCTAATTCCATTAAATTCCCTCCTTTAAAATATAAACCATTATTCCCTAATTTATTATTGCGTTATTTTTGCTCCTTTTTTATTCTTATCCTTAGATAAATCTTTAATAATATCAGTTATATTTAAAATATTGTATATAACTGTTGTAATACCTGATAATGGTAATGCTAGATATACATATCCCATTGGTATCTGTAAAGATGAAGATAATTGTCCCATTGATAATTTTGACATATTCCATCCACCAAAAACTAGTATAAATACTGCAAATGCCATTATTATTACTTCAAAAAATAATTTTACTTTAGTTTGATTTGTTTCATTTAACTTATCAAATAAAAATGTCATTGCCATATGTTCGTTTCTTCCAAATAAATATGATCCACCTAATAAT
>NZ_CP048741.1:712365-713678 GCF_018336475.1 Romboutsia sp. 13368 | reverse complement strand
TTGGACTATTAAGTAAATATCTTGATATAACTTGCCATRTTACTAATATAGTCATTAATGCTAATAATACACAGCATATAAATTCTAATGCTTTATCTAAACTTTTTCTAAGAGTTTCCATCTATATTCTCCTTCACAATATTTTATTACTTTTATGATTAATTAGCTTTTGTTTCAGAGCTTTCCTTAGAATTCTCTTTATTTTCATTTCTTGCTAATATTTCATCCCCTTTTGCTCTTATCTTGTCAAAAACAGCTTTCATTTCAGGATTTTGAGTATACTCATTATGTAAGTCTACCATTTTTTCTTGGAATGGTTTTATATCTGGATAGTAGAAATTAACTCCCATAGCTTCTGCTTTTTCCTTAGCTTCTGTTTCTGCAGCTTCCCAAGCATCTAATTCAAATTCATTTGCAAGTTTTCCACCATCTACTATTGCTTGAGATTGTTCTGGAGTTAATTCATCTAATAATTTAGCATTAACTATTAACATATCTGGTAGCATTGCATGCATATTATAAGAGTAGTGCTTTGCAACTTCACCATGTTTATTATTTATAAGTGCCAATTCATTATTTTCTGCTCCATCTATAACACTTTGTTGTAATCCTGTATAAACTTCACCGAATGACATTGGTGTTGGTGATGCTCCTAATGCTTCAAGCATTTTTACATTTGTTGGACTTGTTTGAACTCTTATTTTTAATCCTTTTAAATCCTCTGGTGTATTTATAACTTTCTTTGTAGTATATACGTTTCTTACTCCAGCATCAAACCATGTTAATCCTATAAATCCACTATCTCTAGTTGATTCATATATCGGCCCCATTATCTCTTCATCATTCATTACTTCATGATAGTGTTCTTTACTATCCATTATGTATGGTAAATTTAAAACAGTATATGAATCTTCAAAAGCTTCTAAGTTTCCAAGACTTGCAACAACTAAGTCTATAGCCCCTGTTTGACATAATTCAAGTGCTTGTGCTGAAGCCCCTAATAATTCATTTGGGAATAATTGAACATCTAATTCACCATTTGTTTTTTCTTCAACATATTTTTCAAACTCAATTAGGGCTTTATGTTGAGGATGCTCTTCATTTTGACCATGAGCAACTCTTATAACTCTTGCAGGTTTTCCTTCTCCATTTGAACTGCTACAACCTACACCTACTAATGACATCGCTGCTATTAATACTAGAGCAGATATACGTTTTCTTACCTTCATTAAAATTCCCCTTTCATCTAGTAAAAGTAAATTTTAGTATGTAATCTATAATTTCTTTTACTCATATATTTTAATAATAATTTA
>NZ_CP048741.1:712054-712338 GCF_018336475.1 Romboutsia sp. 13368 | reverse complement strand
TCTCATGCTTATATACAAAATTTCTCAAAAAAATACAATGTATACTCTAAGGGTAATGTTTTCCTCTTGATATATACATTGTATCATAATAAATTATAGTATGCAATATAATAATTATTTTTTTAACACTTTTCTACATTATTATTTTTCTAACATCATTTCTTTTTTTACAGTATCTTTTATATTAAAATATTTTACTGCATTATTATAAGATATGTTTTCTATTATTTCTCCTAAGAAGTCCATATCTGCTGGATATTCTCCATTTTCAACTAGTCCACCTA
>NZ_CP048741.1:711538-712040 GCF_018336475.1 Romboutsia sp. 13368 | reverse complement strand
ATTTTTTTGAAGTATTCATGTCTAGTATATGATAAGAAACTTCTAGAGTCTGTAAGCATTCCTACAAATTGGCTTATAAGTCCTAATTGAGATAAAGCCATCATTTGTCTTTCCATTCCGTCCTTTTGATCGTTGAACCACCATCCAGAACCGAATTGTATCTTACCAGCTATTCCTCCACCTTGGAAGTTACCTATCATTGTTCCTAATACTTCATTATCTTTAGGGTTTAAGYAGTATAATATAGTTTTTGGWARYWYATCWKYTAYAKCTAATGAATCTAATAATCTTGATAATGGCATAGCAACTTCTGCATCATCTATACTATCAAATCCAACATCTGCACCTAATTTATTAAACATTCTAGTGTTATTATTTCTAAGAGCACCTATATGTAATTGCATAACCATATCATGCTTGTGATACATTTTTCCTAAGTTTATCATAGTTAATGTAGCATATTTTTCTATTTCTTCTTGAGTTAAAGCGTCTCCGTTTAATG
>NZ_CP048741.1:711405-711517 GCF_018336475.1 Romboutsia sp. 13368 | reverse complement strand
CTTCTTTTTTATTTGTATTTCTGAAGTATACTCTATCTAAAGCATGGTCAGTTATTGTACATCCATTTTCAACAAAGAATTCAACTCYTTTTTCTAGAACTTCTATAAGTTC
>NZ_CP048741.1:710827-711399 GCF_018336475.1 Romboutsia sp. 13368 | reverse complement strand
ATTTTTTATTTCAGTATTTTCAACTTCTCCTAATTTAACTATATAATCAGCAAATCCTTCACCGTGTATCTTTACAGCTCTATCAGGTCTGAAGCTTGGTCTAACTTCACAGTCAAAGTTTTCATCTTTAGCTATTTGTATATGATATTCTNNNTCATTTGCTGGGTCATCAGTTGTTCCTATATATTTAACATTTGATTTTTCTATCATAGTTCTCGCACTGAAGTCTGGACTTTGTATTATTTCATTACACTTATTCCATATTTCTTCTGCATTTTTTTCACTTAAAGTTTCTTCTATTCCAAAGTATGTTTTAAGCTCTAAATGAGACCAGTGGTATATTGGGTTTCCTATTAAGTAAGGCATTGCTTTTGCAAATGCTTTAAACTTTTCAAAATCGCTAGCATTTCCAGTTATATATTCTTCTTCTATACCAAAACTTCTAAGAGCTCTCCACTTATAGTGGTCTCCACCTAACCATATTTCAGTTATATTATTGTATCTCTTATCTTCAGCTATTTCCTGAGGATTTAAGTGACAGTGATAGTCACATATTGGCATTTTAGCCACAT
>NZ_CP048741.1:710746-710814 GCF_018336475.1 Romboutsia sp. 13368 | reverse complement strand
AGTTTTAGCTGTTTCATTACTTAATAAAAAATCTTCACACATAAACTTTTTCATTTTATAATCCCCCT
>NZ_CP048741.1:710153-710344 GCF_018336475.1 Romboutsia sp. 13368 | reverse complement strand
AACACATCCTAGAGACTTTTCCTCTAATGTTGTTATTCCACCCTTTTTATTTCCTGGAGATGGATTTTCATATATAACTTGATCATATCTTATAAARTATTTTTTAAAATCATTTATTAAATCAACACTGTTATTGAATACATCTTCAGTTAATGATCTTTCAAATAATATTGTTTCTGCTCCAAACATTT
>NZ_CP048741.1:709675-709857 GCF_018336475.1 Romboutsia sp. 13368 | reverse complement strand
TTTTCACAACCTAAACCTACAACTAAAACTCCAGCTGCATTAGGATGATTTACTAATCCAGATAATATTTTTCTTGTATTTTCTAAATCATCACCTAACTGAGAGCATCCATGAGGATGCTCAAAATGATGCACTCCATCTAYYTTATCATTTATTAATTTATTACCTTCTCTTGCTAATAT
>NZ_CP048741.1:709403-709669 GCF_018336475.1 Romboutsia sp. 13368 | reverse complement strand
ACTTTTTTTATTACCTATTATCTTAGATATATTCTTTTTATTTGTTTTTACAATCATATTACTTTTAACCTTATTTTCTATAANNNAGATTCATTATTTTCTTTTAATTTATTTTYTAATTGGAATATACACTCACCTTCACTTACTGCAAATCTAAATTCCCCATTAGATAGTATCTTAAAGTATCCATCACTATAAGTTGAGTTATAATCCTTATCTACTGATTTATATGAATAAATCTTTTTAGTTTTTGCATCAACTAATAA
>NZ_CP048741.1:709187-709292 GCF_018336475.1 Romboutsia sp. 13368 | reverse complement strand
ATCTTTAGAATTTATTTTTATAAACTCACACATACTACATTCCCCATATTATTTAAGTTTTGACATACACCATCTACCATACCAGTATATACTGATAAATCTTCT
>NZ_CP048741.1:708861-708972 GCF_018336475.1 Romboutsia sp. 13368 | reverse complement strand
TGCTTTATTGTTATCTTCTATATAAATTTTAACTGTTGGCCATAATYTATTTRCAAACTTAGAAACTGAGTTCATAGATATAGATTCTAATTTATGCATTATATATGGATT
>NZ_CP048741.1:708665-708784 GCF_018336475.1 Romboutsia sp. 13368 | reverse complement strand
TTTCTAAAGTTCCATTTAAGAATGCTTTCATCTCATCATTTTCAACAACTTCATCAACTTGCTTAAATCCTTTTAATATACTTAAAGGAGTTATTAATGTATGAGAACCATTTAATATT
>NZ_CP048741.1:705573-706288 GCF_018336475.1 Romboutsia sp. 13368 | reverse complement strand
TCCATCCTTTTAATGGTGACTTTATGTGCGACTCAATCACTTCTTCTATTCCATCTTTAGACTTATTTTTTATCATATCTAAATATATTTTATGTTGTTGAACTATTTGCTTTTTATTGGATTCCATTTCAGATAATAGTCTCATTCTATTATAGTGAGTACTTAAGCTTGTTATGCTTTCCCATATATGAACTTTATTAGTACCTAAAAATAGTAATTTATGAAATTCTTTATCTAATGCATGAAATTCTATATCATTGTCTTCTTTGTCAATTATTAAACTTTGGGCAAATATATTTTTTTCTAATTCCATTAATATTTCATCTGGAAAACTTTCACAAGCTTCTTTTAAAACTTCTTTTTCTAATGTATATCTCATAAATATAGCTTCTTCAATTAAATTCCAGTCTATTAGTGAAATATATGTTCCCGATTGAGGCTTAACTTCAATAAGATGTTCACTTTTTAATTTCATTATAACTTCTCTTATAGGTGTTCGTGATATATTTAACTTTTCTGATAAATCTGATTCGCTTAATAATTCCCCTGGTTTTAATTCTAAAGACATTATATTCTCTTTTAATACCCTATACGCATATTCTTTTCCCGTTTCCTTATGCTTTTTCTCGTAAAATATCATTCCATTCCTCCTATACTTATTCTTATACTTATACAATAATATGATTATAGCCCCCTATTTTATAATATACTTTAT
>NZ_CP048741.1:703888-705187 GCF_018336475.1 Romboutsia sp. 13368 | reverse complement strand
TTTCTGCAACCTTTATAGTATATCATATCTAATTACAAATACAACTACATTTATAAATAAAAAATAGTATCCTAGTTTTAGGATACTATTTTTTATTTATCTAAAATCATTTATGTTATTTTCTATACTTATATGCTTTAATATATTTGGAAGTGGTAATTGCCTAGACTCTATACCTTTACCAAATTCTTCGAAAGCTTCTTTCATTTCTTTGTTATATGTTGCAACTACTCCATCTTCTAACTCTGATAATCCTTTGAATATATATTCTTTTATATCATCTATAGATTTGATATTAGCTATTTCTTCTCCTCTTAATACATGTCTAAATATTTCAAAACCTTCACCTTTTGAACCCCATATATATATCTTAAACATAACTAGAGTCATATCTAAGTAAAGTCCACTACTTATAGAATTCATATGATTTATATCTTCATATAAATGTTGATTAAAATCTATAAATCCAGCCCCTGCTATTTCATAGTTTTTACTTTCTTCACATACTATATTGTTTTTTACTATATTATCATGAAAATCTCCGTATCCATTGCTATTTATAAGTATTTCTGCTAATTGATTAGTTTGTACAAAAACTTTTTCTTTAGTTATTAATCTGTCCATATTTTTCTCCTTTAAAGTTCTATATTAATTATTATAAAATACCATTAAGATATTTTAATAAATTTATCTTATTAAAGACATCATATTTATATATATCCATAATATATATAGATAGTATTTTTCTTAACTATTATATTTATATATAAATTAAGTTAAAATTTAWCTATTATATTTATATATAAATTAAGTTAAAATTTATTTATATTTTTATCTACTTTTGTAATTTTATCATAAAAATTTACTTTATAAAATATTTATAAATAGTAAGTTAGTAATTTAAATATCAGTATATATTTTGGAGGTAATTAAATGTGTTTACAAATGCAAAGTACCTTAAACAATATAATAGAAGATAATAAATCTATTTTATTTAACAAAAGTATAATTGATGCCAATCCAAATATAACTTATGACTATAATACGGGGCATTTTACTATAAATTCTAATGGTATTTATTATATAAGATGGTGGGCTAATATACATTCATGTTCTGATAGTGATTATGCATCCTTTTCTATTAAGTCTTGTAAAGGGCACAATATTGAAAGTTGTACTACTAAAATGGAGCAACTTTGTGGAGATGCCATAATACCAGTTTTTAATTCTCATTTAAAATTTTCACTTAAAAATACTTCAAATTCAAATGTATCTCTATGCCCTTATACAAATATAAAA
>NZ_CP048741.1:702774-703860 GCF_018336475.1 Romboutsia sp. 13368 | reverse complement strand
AATAAAATAAAAAATTAATTTTATATCTTCCAATATACTAAATTTACTTTCAATTATGTTATATACTCTCTAAAATAAAACAAGAGATATTTGACGATTAAATATCTCTTGTTTTATTTTCTAAGTTATTTTTTACTTTTTCTAGTTCTTGTTTTATTTTAAATATATCATCCTTACCATTTATAGATAATACATTATTTTTTTCTAGAAGAAGCTTATTGCCATCTTTAGGTATATTAAAACAAATTAATGCCCTCTCCTGTTGTAATGTAAAATTAGCAGTATGCATAGTTCCTGATTTAACAGTAGCTTCAACTACTATTGTTCCTAAACTAAGTCCACTTTCTATTCTATCTCTTTCTATAAAATTATTTTTAAAGGATGCAAATCCTATTGGATATTCACTTAATAAGCATCCATCACTTTCTATTATTCTTTCTGCTAATTCTCTATTTTGAGCAGGATATATAGAATCTAGACCACTTGATAATACTGCTACTGTCATTCCTTTAGCATCTAAGCATCCTTTATGAGCATATGTATCACATCCTAGGGCTAGTCCACTTACTATAGAATACGTTTCCTTTGCAAAGTAATTTGCCATTTCATATGCATTATTCTCACTATTTGAGCTTGCTTCTCTACTTCCTATTATAGCTAAAGAATAATCATTTATTAATGCATTATAGTTACCCTTATAAAATAATATTTGTGGATAGTTTTCTATAATTTTTAATCTTGTAGGAAATTTATTGTCTAAAATATCTATAGTTTCTATATTTTGTTCTTTTGATAATCTTACTATTTCATTAGCTTTTTCACGGGCTAATTTTACTTCTTCTAACGTTGGAACCTTTATTTTTTTATTAGCATTCTTTAGACTTACAAATATATCTACTATATCATTTTCATTTTTTGGTTTTTCTTTCATATATCTTATAAAATAATCGACGCTTTTTCTACCTACTTTCGGTATAGATAATAAAGTCAATATTATATTCTCCATGTTATATAGTTCTCCTTATGTTATAAGTTTTCCCAACTAAGTTTACTTTATGACACAATTATATATTTTAAAATAATATA
>NZ_CP048741.1:699266-702702 GCF_018336475.1 Romboutsia sp. 13368 | reverse complement strand
TATATTTATATTGATTTTGCAAGTTTTTTAGATGTTCTTATATTGTTGTATTAATATGTTATATTAATTTATGGTAATAAAGTTTATAAAAGTTTTTGTGTTATTGTGTTAGTTTTAGACTATAATATTTTATATACAACAGAGAGCAAGGTGATATTTTGGACTTTAATAATATACAAAATTTAGTAATGAATAGTACTGTACCCTCTAGATGGGCTAGAGGAATTAAATATTTTAATAGAAAACTAGTTGACCATATAACAATAAATATAAATGATGGTACAGTTACATTTGATGCAATAGCTGAGTCAGAATTTTTTAATGATGTTTATACAACATCTATTTCTATAGATACATTAAATAATAAAATAATAGGGTGTAGTTGTACTTGTGAAGATTATATTTCACGACATCAACAAAATAATATATTTATATGTAAGCATATTGCGGCAACAAGTATATTAGGTATTAGACAATTAAAAAAAGATGCTTCACTTAAATTAGTAGATAGTATTTTAAATAAAAATACTAATGAAAATTCATTTAACACTACTACTACACCTAATAAGCAACTTCTATCTTACTTTGATAACGATAAAAAGGAAAAGGTAAATTTAGAAGTAAATATAGAAATAAGTGATAACGGAGTTTTTGCAGATTTTAAAATAGGTACAGATAAAATGTATGTCCTAAAAAACTTAAAAGATTTTGCTTTTTCTAGAATTAATAATGATTTGTTAGAGTATGGAAAAAATTTCATATATAATCCTAACATTCATTACTTTGAAGATGTAGATGAAGAGTTAGTAGATATAATAGAAGACTTTGGAAGAAAAAACACTATGCTATCAAATACTTTCAATCATAAGCTTTTAGATATTGGAAGTAGTGGATTAAAGAGATTTTTAAAAACTTTAGGAAATAAAGAATTTACGCTTACTTATAATAATGAAATTTATACTCCTAAAGTTATAAATGGACATTTACCTATAAATTTAGATTTAGAAAAACAAAATGAAAATATAGAGCTTAAATGTAATACTAATTTACCTGTACCTCTTACTCACAAAGGGGATGTTGTTTTATATAATGAAAATATATATTTACTATCTCACGAAGATGCTAGAAATTATAAAAAACTCTACTCTATATTAAAAGAATACAACATTATAACTTTTACAAAGGAAGAAATAGATCCTCTTTTAAGCAATTTACTACCTAAAGTTAAAAGTTTTTCAAATGATGTAAAAATCGATAATGAAATAAAAGATAACATTGTAAACGATTTTAATACTAAATTTTATTTCGATTTAAAAAATAGCAATGTAATATGTGAATTAAAATTCGAGTATTATGATGAAAATAAAACTAAGTATGTAGTTAGAAATTTAGAAAAGGAAAAAGTATTTAAAGATAAACTTGTATCTCTTAATTTTATATATAATGGCTCATATTATATATTTAATGGAGATGACACAGATTTATTTAATTTCTTAGATATGGATATAATGACTTTAAAAAGTCTAGGGGATGTATATTATTCTGATAAATTCAAAAATAAAAAAATTATAAAAGCTAATTCAATTCATGCATCTATAAGAGATAGTCTAAATGGTTATTTAGAATTTTCATTTAATATTGATGATATAGGTGATAATGAATATAAAGATGCATTTCTTGCATTTAAAGAAAGAAAAAGATTTTATAAATTAAAAAATGGTAGTTTCTTAGACTTAGAAGATAGAGAAACTAAAGATTTATTTGAACTAGTTGAAAACTTAAATGTATCAAATTTTGATGATTCTAAAATACCTTTTAGTAAAGCTATGTATATAAATGATATGTTTAATAATAAAAATTTAAACTTTGTAGAAGGTAGACAACTTATAAATCGTATTTGCGATGACTTTGATAATATAGAAAACTTAGATTTAAGTATTCCTGAAAATTTAAATGCTAAACTTCGTGATTACCAAATAGCTGGTCTTAATTATTTTAAAACTCTAGACCATTATAAATTTGGAGGTATACTTGCTGATGAAATGGGTCTTGGTAAGACTCTTCAAACTATATCTTTTTTACTTTATAAAAAGCAAAAAGATAGTAAAACTAAGAGCTTAATAGTTACACCAACTTCATTAATATACAACTGGAAAAGTGAATTTGAAAATTTTGCACCTGACATTAAAGTACTTTTAATTCATGGTAATAAAAAAGAAAGAGAAAAATTATTAAATACTATTAATGATTATGATGTAATTATAACAACTTATGCAACACTTCGAAATGACTTAGATTTTTATGAAACTAAAATTTTTGATTACTTTATAATAGATGAAGCTCAAAATATAAAAAATCCAATTTCTTTAAGTACAAATGCAGTTAAAAGTATAAGTTCTAAGGTTAGATTTGCACTTACAGGTACTCCTATTGAAAATAACTTACTTGAACTTTGGTCAATATTTGATTTTGTTATGCCAGGATATTTATATAGCAGAAATAAGTTCCAGGATTTATTTATATATGATGAGTATAATGCTAACAACTTAAGAAAACTTATAAAACCATTTATACTAAGAAGAACTAAAGCTCAAGTTATGACAGAACTTCCTGATAAAATAGAAACTAAATTCTTTGTTGAGCTTAATAAAGATCAAAGAAAAGTATATAGTGCTTATGTTGAAGAAATAAAAGAAAAAATAAATAATAAAGATGTTAAAACTGATAAGATAACAATGTTTTCTTATTTAACTAAGCTTAGACAAATGTGTTTAGACCCTAGTGTTTTAATAGAAGGATATAATAAAAAAAGTTCTAAAACAGAAGCTACATTAGAGATATTAAAAGATTCTATAGAAGATAATCATAAAATACTTTTATTCTCTCAATTTACTTCAGTTCTTAAAAATATAGGAAGTGAGCTTTCTAAAAATAATATAGATTACTATTATATAGATGGTCAAACAGATGCTTTAGAAAGATTAAATCTCGTTAATAAATTTAATGAAGGTGAAGATGTTAAAGTATTTTTAATATCTTTAAAAGCAGGTGGAAGTGGACTTAACTTAACTAGTGCTGATGTTGTAATTCACTTTGACCCATGGTGGAATCCTGCTGTTGAAAATCAAGCTAGTGATAGAGCCCATAGATTTGGACAAAAAAATGTAGTTCATGTTATTAAGCTTATTGCAAAAGGAACTATTGAAGAAAATATAATTAAACTTCAAGAAAACAAGGATAAACTTATAAAAGATTTCATAAATGATGATTTATCTAATAGTGGACTTCTTAAAAGTTTATCAGATAAGGATATAATAAATTTATTCACATAAAATATTTATAACATATATATTAAATAAAATAGATATAATCATATCATTTGATAAATTATCATAAATATTAAAAAGGAATTATCTTAAATAAATATTAATAAAAA
>NZ_CP048741.1:698459-698804 GCF_018336475.1 Romboutsia sp. 13368 | reverse complement strand
TTAATGTATTATTATAGTTGTACTATCTAGTATATTTTCATATATCCATTTTGCATTATTTGTTTCTAACCTTATACATCCATGACTAAGTTCTTGTCCAAGCCTTGCATCTTTTATATATTTTCCAGTTGACTCATATAATATAGAGTGATAATAATAACCATCCTTTATCCTAGTTGCATACTTTACTGAATATTCGTTAGTTCCAAAAGATGGCTTTCTACCATTTATATAAAATCTCCCTTTTATAGTTGGTGTTGAAGGTTTTCCTACCGTAGATTTCCACTTATAAAGTTGAATCCATACATCTTTGTCCTTTTTAAAGATATAAGTATATTTATTTTT
>NZ_CP048741.1:697411-698239 GCF_018336475.1 Romboutsia sp. 13368 | reverse complement strand
TTATCAAAAACGATACACTATAAAGACTATATTTGTTAATTTTATCAAAATACTAGTCTTTTTATTTTACTTAYTATTCTGTTTTTTATTATCATCTACCTTATTATCTATAATTTTTTTCATATTCTCTATATTAGCTTTTTTAGTTGTAATATCATTTTCAGCTATTTTTTTAACCTCTATATTATCTGTATATTTTATTATTGAATTTGCTATTTTTATTGTACCTTCTTGATGTACTATCATTGTTTGTAAAAAATCTTTATTTATATCTCCTGTTGGTTTAAGACTTTCAAAATTTGAAATCATCTCTTTTAAAATACTATTATATTCATTCATATATGAGCTTTCTTTTGCTTTATCTTCTGTTAAGTTATCAATTAAAGTTTTCATTATCCCTTCTATACTTGCTATACTTATTGTTTCATTTTTTATCGTATCTTTAGCTATTTGGTCAACCTCTTTATTATTCTCGCTATTATCTTCACCGTTGTTATTAAGTAAATTTTTAGCCATATCAATAGATCCTTTATTTTGTTGAAGCATCTGATATAAATAATCAAGATTTATATTACCAGTATGAGGTGCATTACTTAAATTTGCACTTAAATTTTCTATTATTAATTTATTTTCTTTCATATATATTTCTTCATTAGTTTCTGCAAATACAAAATTATTAGAGATTAAACTTATACATACTGCTATGATTGCACATAATTTTTTATAACTATTTCTCATTTTTGACCTCCTAATTTAAGCCTTTAATTTGTAAATATTTAATTACTTGAATAAATTTTACTCAAAGTTCATATTACCTATTCTCTTTTA
>NZ_CP048741.1:696530-697115 GCF_018336475.1 Romboutsia sp. 13368 | reverse complement strand
GTAACTATTTGTATATAATCTATTCACTAACTTATTTAATTTTAATTAAAGCTATATATTAAAAGGAGTGTATATAAATACACTCCTTAATAATTTTAGTGACCGCAACCAGAGCATCCTCCGCCGCATCCACCTTCATCATTTTTCATATTTTCAGGAATTACTCTAAATCCAAATCCTGTATCTTCTATAACGATATCACCATGTTGTGCATATTCGTCTTTATCCATTATGAATGTTAATCCATCTACTTCATAAGAAGTATCGCTATCCTTTTGCTCATCCAGAGCAATACCAAATGATGGACCGCCTCAGCCTATGCCTGCAAAATATACTCTTATAGTTTGAGGTCTATCTTGATTATCTTGTAAGATGTCTTTTAATGTCTTTACTGCTGTTTCTGGTAAAGTTATCTTCATGTAAATAAATCCCTTTCTTATAATAATAAATAATCAATATATGTAGAATGTTTTATCGATTATTCATATATAAAATACCCATTTTTTCATTACTTTACTCAGAATTTTTCTATTTTTTGTATAATATAAACCATTAAAATATATTTGCTTAACAAAAAAAGTTACC
>NZ_CP048741.1:695784-696370 GCF_018336475.1 Romboutsia sp. 13368 | reverse complement strand
TATTTGCTTAACAAAAAAAGTTACCTTAAATATTTAAGGTAACTTATATATCTTAATGACCGCAGCCTGAGCATCCTCCGCCACATCCACCTGCGCTTTGTGGCATATTTGCTACTACTACTCTAAATCCATATCCTGTATCTTCTATAGTTACATCTCCATATTGGCTGTATTCAACTTCGCTCATTATGAAATGTAATCCTTCTATATCATAGCATACATCATCTTCTCTTTCTTCATCTAAAGCTATTCCAAATGATGCCCCTGAACAACCCATTCCTGCAAAATATACTCTTATAGTTTGAGGTCTATCTTGATTATCTTGTAAGATATCTTTTAATGTTTTTATTGCTGTTTCTGGTAAAGTAACTTTCATAAATTTTACTCCTTTTCTTAATTATGTATATATAATATTATAGTTTTATTTTATTTGATAATCAATATATACATTGTTAATTATCTTACTATATATATATTAATTACCTAGTTTTTATTTCTCTATTCAAATACTTTATTTAAGTAAAATATAAATAATAGCTATATATTTAACTATTATTWATTAAATRTATAYTTGAATATATTATAA
>NZ_CP048741.1:691429-691516 GCF_018336475.1 Romboutsia sp. 13368 | reverse complement strand
TTAAAATTTCTTTTTCACATTTTTCATTTAATATATCATTTATATAATCTTTATTTTTTCCAATTAAACTTACTAAATCTTTAATTT
>NZ_CP048741.1:685115-685388 GCF_018336475.1 Romboutsia sp. 13368 | reverse complement strand
TGTATAAAATGCGGTCACTGTATTGCAATATGCCCAACTAAAGCAGTTTCTACAAATCATTATAAYATGGATGATGTTATTGAATATAATAAGGAAGATTTTACAGTTGATGCTGATAATTTATTAAATTTTATAAAATTTAGAAGAAGTGTTAGAAGTTTTAARAATAAGAAAGTTGAAAAAGAAAAAATAGAAAAAATAATAGAAGCTGGTAGATTTACTCAAACAGCAACTAACAGCCAAGATGTAGAATATATAGTTGTTACAGAAAAA
>NZ_CP048741.1:679712-680962 GCF_018336475.1 Romboutsia sp. 13368 | reverse complement strand
AATAGGTCCCTGAAGGGGAGTAGCTTACACTTTTAGTGTTAATCAGTCGTCAATTCAGTGTTTATAACACTCGGTTGATTAACAAGTTTTTATACTTGATAGCAAGACCTTCAAAATAGTCAGATATTTTATATCTTTCTATTTTAGGAGGTCTTTTTTAATTATAAAAACAATATTGGAGGTATATGTTATGAACTATATTTTATTATTATTAGGATTTGTTTTACTTATAAAAGGAGCAGATTATTTTGTTGACGGTTCTTCAAGTATAGCAAAAAAATTAAAAATCCCATCTCTTATCATAGGACTTACAATAGTTGCATTTGGAACAAGTGCTCCAGAAGCAGCTGTAAGTATCACAGCTTCTATAAATGGTCAAAATGGTATTGCAATAGGCAATATCATCGGTTCTAATATATTTAATTTACTAATGGTCATCGGTGCATCTGGTCTTATCAAACCTTTGCTAGTTGAAAAATCAATCTTAAAGAAAGAATTTCCATTTACACTTTTAATATCAGTTTTATTAGTTTTACTTTGTGCAGATACTCTAATTTTCAATAAATCTATTAATACTATAAGTCGTTTTGATGGATTAATATTGTTGATTTTATTTGTAGGGTTCTTGTATTATCTAATTCACTCTGCTTTAAAAAATAGAAAGGAAAATATATCTGCATTAGAAACTTCAATTGATATGGATGCTTCTTCTGTTAAATCAATAGAAAAAAGCGATTCTATGATTAAATATATACTTATATCAGTGTTTGGTATGGCAGCTATAATATTTGGTGCAAATATAGTTGTAAACTCAGCTTCAGCTATTGCTAGTAACTTTGGTGTTAGCGACCAATTAATAGGTCTTACAATAGTTTCAATAGGTACATCTTTACCTGAATTTATAACTTCTGTTGTAGCTGCAAAAAAAGGAGAAAGTAATTTGGCTTTAGGTAATGTTATGGGTTCTAATATATTTAATATCTTATTTATTATTGGTATTTCAGCTTTAATTTCTCCAATGAGTGTTGATCCTAAGTTATTAATAGATGGAGCTATAATGATTTTATATACTTTATTAGTTTATTTTTACTCTTATAGAAAAAATGATATTAGTAGAAAAGAAAGCTTTTCTATGTTAATACTTTACATTATATATATGACATATTTAATATTATCAGCATAAATTTTATTTTAATAATTTATATAATAAAATGGATATTAATACAAGTGTATTAATATCCATTTTAATT
>NZ_CP048741.1:678623-679486 GCF_018336475.1 Romboutsia sp. 13368 | reverse complement strand
TTCACATTTTTTTATTTCAATTTATATTACATACRAGCRTAGGTATTTCCATCTACTGACTGTATTATTTCTACATTAGGAGGATTTCCAATTATATATATTGTATAAATTCTATTTRATTTAAATTCATAGTTTCCTTGTACTAATTGATTTTCCTGTTAAATTTTCTTTTACTGATATAGTATATTGTCCTGGATTTACATATTGATATGGTGTTTGATCTCTATAGTCTATATCATCTACTGCAGGAGTATTATTATTAAATATATCTGATACAGGTAAATCTGGTGATAGATTTACAAATCTAACTATAGCTTGAGTGTTTGATGTTTTTTGATCTATATCTTCATTTATAATTATTAACGATTCTTGACCTTTATTTCCTGTAATTGCTAATGTAAATAAATCTTCATCTGGTAAAACAAATGTTGTTCTTATTAACACATTTTGTGTTCCAGCTTCGTTTACATCAATTTTATAAGACCTATTATCCATATAGACATATGGTGTAAAACCTTTATATTTTACATCTGAATATAAAAGTTTATTATCAACATATATATCAACCGCTTGTTGTGAAGGTAGTACATTCAAATATCTAACTAAGCCTTTATCTTCCTGTATCTTAAAACAATCCATTTAAATTCTCCCCCTATACAAATATACTGTTTTTATATATTATGTATCATATTTTATATTGTTACTTTTAAAATAAAGCTTGAGATATGTATAGTTTACATATGTTCTATCATAAATCTTATAATTTCTATAACCTCATATTCAATTAGACTAAACATCTTATATACAACATGRCTTTTAGGAATATTTTCAAATCTATATTGAGAAGATGAATCTCCAGGAAG
>NZ_CP048741.1:678203-678584 GCF_018336475.1 Romboutsia sp. 13368 | reverse complement strand
TAATTTACATATGTTCTATCATAAATCTTATAATTTCTATAACCTCATATTCAATTAGACTAAACATCTTATATACAACATGACTTTTAGGAATATTTTCAAATTGTTCATCTATATAAGTTTTAACTATAATATCTTCTTTCGCATCATAAACTATGTTTAATGTTGGTGTATCAAAATCTTTTATGTTTATAGCAAATACTAAATTTCTATTTACATCATTATCTATACACTCTTCTATATATTCTATTTTTAATTTTCCATTTTCAAATAACATAGTATATCCTCCTAAAACTTTTTATTACTAAGTTTGTCCAAKGAAATTATTATTTATGTTTGTTTATTATATTGTTTTATCCTTAGTTTTTCTATCATAAAAAA
>NZ_CP048741.1:676697-678195 GCF_018336475.1 Romboutsia sp. 13368 | reverse complement strand
TTAAAACTTTTTATTACTAAGTTTGTCCAAGGAAATTATTATTTATGTTTGTTTATTATATTGTTTTATCCTTAGTTTTTCTATCATAAAAAATAGTTATCAAAATTCCCAAAACTACTACAATCATCATAATAAATATAGCTTTTTCAATGTTAAAATACTCTATTAAAAATCCAACTACAAAAGACCCGATAATTATTCCTAAATTGTTTGATAAAGCAAAACCAATAAGTTGAGATGTTGTCTTTAAATTTTCTGGACATACTCTATCTATCATAGTTCTTCCAACTATAAGAATGATAGGATATGTAAATACTTGAAGTAATCCACTTAAATATATAGCATAAATATTAGGTATAAAGTAAAGCACTAACATTTGCATAAGAACTCCTATAGGACTTAATATAAGAAGTTTATCAGGACTTAATTTATGCATTATTTTATTACAAAGTATCATCATAGCTATTTCACTTACTGAGCATATAAAGTTAAACACTCCTAAATTAGAAGTATTTCCTCCTGCTCTAGCTATACCATAAGGAATTAACTGTAAATATCCTCTAAACCCTATACAAATAATTAAAAGTGTAATAATTGTAAATATGTAATCCTTATTAGTTAATAAAGGTTTAAAACTAATACTACCACTACTATTTTTTATTACATCTTTTAATTTAAATGATGCAAAAGCTGCAACTAAAAGTGTTCCAATATATAAAAATGTAACATATTTATATCCAAAATTTGAAATTATAAATCCAACAGATAATACCCCAAATGCCCAACCAACAGAACCAAATGCTCTCATTGCTCCAAATTTTGACTTTGTATCTTCATCACTTTCCATAACCCAACTATCACATAAAGATCCTAACATAGAACTAAATAATCCCATTAAGAAAAATCCTATGTAAAATATTGCTCCTTTGTTAAATATAACTGCTACAGAACCTGCAATTATTGTTATTATAAGTGATGGAAGTAATATTTTTTTTATGGTTTTAAGTTTATCACAAAAATATCCAACAGAAAAAAGTCCTACTAACCCTATTAGAGTATATAAACTTATTAAACTTCCGATTTGTATTGGTTCAAATCCTTTATATTGTAAAAATGGAATTAACATTCCACCTATAGTAGCTGATCCAAAAAATAAAAAAAAGTAACTTATTTTAAATAGTAATGCTCTCATTATCATCCTCCTTAACTGTAAACTTAATATTATTTATTATTTACACTTAAGCTTTTTATATTATAGATGATAAAGATTATTTTATATTATAATCACATAAATATTATTTATTAATTGATTTTTATTTTTCAAATATGCTCTGTTAGCTAACTTTGTGATATGAGTATTTGTAAATACAATAATTTGTAGATTAAATTTAAGCTCAATATTAAAAATATTGGAAATACTATAGTTTAAAATTAATTATCACACACAAAACTAAAAAAGCCTTTAAATAAAACTATAATACTTTCTATAAGTATAAAA
>NZ_CP048741.1:674428-675883 GCF_018336475.1 Romboutsia sp. 13368 | reverse complement strand
CTTTAAATAAAACTATAATACTTTCTATAAGTATAAAATAATATACCTTATTTGATTTTTCAAAATATTAAAAGTATAATTATATATGTGAAAATTTACTATTTGGGGGAAATAAGATAACTATGGAAAATATTATATTATCATTTAATGTCGTCTTGCCATTATTTCTTACTATGTCACTAGGGTATTTGCTTAAACATCTTAATATGTTTAATAACGATACATTAGATACAATGAATAATGTTACTTTTAAATCATTCTTACCAATATTGCTTTTTTATAACATATACAAAACTGATTTAAAAGGCGTTTTTAATTTAAAATTAATAATATTTGCAGCAACTTCTGTAATTGCTTTATATTTACTTCTATATTTAATTGTTCCGTTAATAGAAAAAGATAATAAAAAACGTGGTGCTCTTCTTCAAGGATTGTTTAGAAGTAACTTTGTAATATTTGGTATTCCAATAATAGAATCTTTATTTGGAAGTGAAAAAGTCGGTGTTGCTGCACTTTTAGTAGCAGTTGTTGTTCCACTTTTTAATGTTTTATCAGTATTTGCACTTGAAACTTTTAGAGGTGGTAAACCTAATTTTAAAAAAATTTTTACAGGTGTAATAAAAAATCCACTTATAATAGCATCTGCCTTAGGGATACTTACGTTGATATTAAAAATTAAAATTCCTACACCTATAGAAAAAACCATAAGTGATATCTCAAAGATAGCTACACCACTTTCACTTTTATTACTTGGAGCTACATTTAAGTTTGATGAAATTAAAAAATATAGAAAGCAAACAACTATAGCAGTACTAGGAAAAACTATATTAGTTCCACTTATTATGCTTCCTATATGTATAATCTTTGGTTATAGAGGTGTTGAACTTGCTACACTTATGATTGTATTTGCTGCACCAACTGCTGTATCATCTTTTACCATGGCACAGCAAATGGATTCAGATAGCGAACTTGCAGGTCAAATTGTTGTGTTTACATCTGCTTTTTGCGTAGTTACAGTGTTCCTTTGGATATTTATATTAAAGCAAATATCCTTAATTTAATAACTTCAAATATATACAGTATCTCTTACTATATTGATACATAATATAAATAAAAAAGTGTCTCTGATAATTAATTATTTTGAGACACTCTTTATTTATATTAAAAACTTGATTAACCTTATTATAAGCTATTTTTATTTTTCTCATATAAATATCATATCGTATATACCTTTATCATAAATCATTTTATAAACTTTTTTATTAATATTTACTTCATATAATTTTAATTTGATAAACTTATTCAAACTAAGTACATATATCTTTAAAATTAACATTAAAATTATTTCAAATTATCTGCATACTAATGTATATTTTTATCAAACTAATATAATCTAATAAAGTTTTTGATAATTATATCAAAATCATTGTCTGCTTTTTATAAATCAAGGATATT
>NZ_CP048741.1:668358-668599 GCF_018336475.1 Romboutsia sp. 13368 | reverse complement strand
ATCAATCAATTATTAACAGATACATTAATAGCCTTAGGAGGAATCATAATTACTTTAATAGGATTACCGGTATATAGCTATATGAATAAAAAAGAAAATTAACAARAATTTATATAGAGAAGCTGTAAGTTTAAACTTATAGCTTCTTTTAATTTGATAAATAATTATTTTTGAAGAATATATACAAATTTAGGGTAAAATAATATTTATAGGAAATTAGAAAAATATGAAAGTAGGTATA
>NZ_CP048741.1:666079-667971 GCF_018336475.1 Romboutsia sp. 13368 | reverse complement strand
TATCGTATATACCTTTATCATAAATCATTTTATAAACTTTTTTATTAATATTTACTTCATATAATTTTAATTTGATAAACTTATTCAAACTAAGTACATATATCTTTAAAATTAACATTAAAATTATTTCAAATTATCTGCATACTAATGTATATTTTTATCAAACTAATATAATCTAATAAAGTTTTTGATAATTATATCAAAATCATTGTCTGCTTTTTATAAATCAAGGATATTAATATAATATAGAATAATAAAACTAGTGTGAGGTCTAAAATATGAAAGTTATAGTTGTTGGATGTACACATGCAGGTACTGCTGCTGTTGTTAATATAAGAGAAAACTATCCTAATAGTGAAGTTGTCATTTACGAAAAAAATAATAATGTATCATTTTTATCATGTGGTATAGCATTAAATRTCGGTAAAGTTATAGATACAACTGAAAAATTATTTTATAGTTCACCTGATGCTTTAAATTCATTAGGTGCACAAACTAAAATGCAACATGAGGTTTTAGATATAGATTTTAAAAATAAAAAGTTATCAGTAAAAAACTTATTGACTAATGAAGTATTTGAAGACAATTATGATAAACTAGTTTTAACTTTAGGTTCTTGGCCTATTGTACCTAAATTTGAAGGTGGAAGCTTAGACAATATAGTTTTATGTAAAAACTACAACCATGCTTTAGATATAATAAAAAGAAGTGAAAATGCAAAAAACATTGTTGTCATAGGTGCAGGTTACATTGGTGTTGAACTTGCTGAAGCCTTTGAAATGCAAGGTAAAAACACTACACTCATAGACGCTGAAAATAGGATTATGGCTAAATATCTAGATAAAGAATTTACAGATATAGCAGAAAGTGAATTTAAAAATAGAGGTGTTAACATAGTATTAGGAGAAAAAGTTCAAAAATTTGAAGGAACTAATACTGTAGAAAAAGTTATCACTGATAAAGGTGAATATGAAGCGGATTTAGTAGTTTTATGTATAGGATTTGCCCCTAATACAAAACTTGTTCAAGGAAAATTAGAAACTCTACCTAATGGTGCAATAATAATAGATGAATATATGAGAACTAGTGAAGAAGATGTTTTTGCTGCTGGAGATTGCTGTGTAGTTAAATACAATCCTGCAAAAGACAATAGATATATACCTCTTGCTACTAATGCAGTTAGAATGGGAACTTTAGTTGGTAAAAACTTAATAAAACCAACGCTTAAGTATATGGGAACTCAAGGTACTTCTGGAATAAAGATATATGATAAATGTATAGCTTCTACTGGACTTACTGAAGATGTTGCTAAAGCTACAACAAATTATAATGTAGGTAGTGTAACAATAAATGAAAACTATAGACCTGAATTTATGCCTACATTTGAGGAAGCTAAAATTAAGTTGATATTTGATAAAGATTCTAGAAAAATACTAGGTGGTCAAATAATATCTAATATAGATTTAACTCAATATATGAATACTTTATCTGTAGTTATACAAAATGAAATGACAGTTGAAGAATTAGCTATGACTGATTTCTTCTTCCAACCACACTTTAACAAACCTTGGAGCTTATTAAATACAGTTGCTTTAAAAGCACTGTAGATATATTTATAAAATTTATTAACAGCATATAAATTACYTATTTAAAATTTAAACAGGTAATTTTTTACTTAACTCTAATATTATTTAAACTAATTTATGAATAAATAAAACATAAAAAAATCAAAATAAATATGACGTTTTAATTACATAAGGAGGAATAAAAAATGAAAGTAACATTTCAAGGAAACCCATTAACATTAGCAGGAACTCAAATTAAAGTTGGTGATACAGCTCCTGACTTTACAGTTACAGATAATGATTTAAATCCAATAAAATTAAATGATA
>NZ_CP048741.1:665548-665639 GCF_018336475.1 Romboutsia sp. 13368 | reverse complement strand
ATGGTAATATATTGAATAGCATACCCTAAGTAATTAAATATATCTGTAAAATCCATACTAGAGTCTATATTAAAAGCCTTTAATATTTCAA
>NZ_CP048741.1:664518-664664 GCF_018336475.1 Romboutsia sp. 13368 | reverse complement strand
GGATATATAAAATTTAAAAGAGTCTTTATAGTGGTTGATTTACCTGCTCCATTTGGGCCTATAAATCCATATATTTCACCGACCTTAACAGATATATTAATATCTTTAATTCCTCTGTTTTTTCCATAAACTTTAGTTAAGTTTTT
>NZ_CP048741.1:663133-663943 GCF_018336475.1 Romboutsia sp. 13368 | reverse complement strand
ATTTGTAGTTATACAAAATGAAATGACAGTTGAAGAATTAGCTATGACTGATTTCTTCTTCCAACCACACTTTAACAAACCTTGGAGCTTATTAAATACAGTTGCCTTAAAAGCACTGTAGATTATTTAAACTAATTTATGAATAAATACAACATAAAAAAATCAAAATAAATATGACGTTTTAATTACATAAGGAGGAATAAAAATGCAAGTAACATTTCAAGGAAACCCATTAACATTAGCAGGAACTCAAATTAAAGTTGGTGATACTGCTCCTGACTTTATAGTTACAGATAATGATTTAAATCCAATAAAATTAAGTGATACTAAAGGTAAAAGAGTATTTTTAACAGTACCATCATTAGATACTCCTGTATGTGATACAGAAGTAAGACGTTTTAACCAAGAAGCAGCAAAATTAGGTGATGTAACTATATACACAATATCTATGGACTTACCTTTTGCTCAAGCTAGATGGTGTGGATCTTCTGGAATAGATAAAGTTGTAACTGCTTCAGATTACAAAGATAGAGAATTTGGTAAAAACTATGGAGTTTATATAAATGAATTAGGACTTTTATCTAGAGCTGTATTTGTAGTTGATGAAAATAATAAAATTACTTATGTTGAATACTTAAGTGAAATAACTAATGAACCAGATTATGATAAAGCACTAAATGCCTTAAAATAGTAAATACTTAAACTATATTTACTTATAACAAAAAAAGAGAGCTTAAATGTGCTCTCTTTTTAATATGCTAATTCGCTATTATAAACAATTTTCTTATTCACATACTTACTAGTACATAC
>NZ_CP048741.1:661900-663127 GCF_018336475.1 Romboutsia sp. 13368 | reverse complement strand
ATCTATATTTAAGTAATTAATATATTTTCCTTATATAAAGGGCAATATAAATGTAGAAACTTTTATAAGGAGGTTTATTTAAATAATGAAGATATTAAAATACATGCTTGTATTTATACCTATAAGTTTTATAGCTAAATTTATGAATGCATCAGGAACAATTATGTTTTTACTTGCCTGTTTATCAATAATCCCACTAGCTGGACTTATAGGAGAAGGTACTGAAGAAATCTCTTTTTATTCTGGACCTAAAATCGGCGGATTTTTAAATGGCACATTTGGAAATGCCACAGAACTTATAATATCATTCTTTGCACTTAAGGAAGGTTTGTTTGAGGTTGTAAAATCATCTATCGCAGGAGCMGTTATAGGAAATATACTACTTGTTGTTGGTGCAAGTATGCTTGCTGGAGGTCTTAAATATAAAACTCAAAAATTTAATCAAAAGGTATCAGAAGTTTCATCAACTATGCTACTGTTTGCCGTTTTAGGATTATGTATCCCAGCTTTATTTACTCATACAGTAGACCCTAAACTTCTTAATACTAGATACGAAGGATTAAGTATATTTGTCGCTGTAGTAATGATTATAATATATGCACTTAGTTTATTTTTCTCATTTAGTACTCATAAACATCTATATAATAACAATGATGAGGAACAAGGAGGTACTCCTAAATGGTCATTAAAAAAAGCTATATTAGTATTAGTAATTTCAACTGTTCTTATAGCTATAGAAAGTGAATTTTTAGTAAATGGTATAGAACCGCTAACTGAAAAGTTAGGTTGGAGTGAATTTTTCGTAGGAATAATATTAATTCCTATAATAGGAAATGCTGCAGAACATACCACAGCAATTGTTATGGCTAGAAAGGATAAAATGGATGTTGCACTCGAAATAGCTATAGGTTCTAGTTTACAAATAATCTTATTTGTTGCTCCAGTTTTAATATTTATAAGTTTATTTTTCAAACCTATGAGTATAGTATTTAATCCATTTGAGTTAATAGCACTTATCGCATCAGTAATAATAGCTAACAGAGTTTCTCATGATGGAGAATCTAACTGGCTTGAAGGTGTTCAGTTACTAGCTGTTTATTTGATTATAGCTGCATCATTTTTTATTATATAAAATTCATAACAATAAATTCATAAATTTCTTATAAGAAAAAGCTATCTTTAAGTAATAATTTACTTTAAGATAGCTTTTTTATTTAATTAACTATG
>NZ_CP048741.1:658619-658722 GCF_018336475.1 Romboutsia sp. 13368 | reverse complement strand
CTGTTTTAAAATCACTATTTATATTTCTAGTTTTATTAAGATTAAAATAGTTATTTGTTATAGAAATATTTTCATCATATCTTTCATTATTTATACATGTAAA
>NZ_CP048741.1:652985-657102 GCF_018336475.1 Romboutsia sp. 13368 | reverse complement strand
ATAAAATTCATAACAATAAATTCATAAATTTCTTATAAGAAAAAGCTATCTTTAAGTAATAATTTACT
This sequence comes from Romboutsia sp. 13368, assembly GCF_018336475.1. Classification (GTDB taxonomy): domain Bacteria; phylum Bacillota; class Clostridia; order Peptostreptococcales; family Peptostreptococcaceae; genus Romboutsia. The sequence continues at coordinate 657,034 of NZ_CP048741.1, read as the reverse complement.
TTAAGATAGCTTTTTTATTTAATTAACTATGTAATCTAAAAATTTTCCAAATGATTTTAATACTATCTCTAATTCATATTCATCATAATAGAAATGTCCTGAATTTTCTAAAGTTATAACTTTATAATCATTCTTTAATTTTCTATAAAATAAATTCAAGCTTTTATTACTAACAAGTTCATCATTTTTAGTATGTATAATTAATGTTGGTATCGATATATTTTTAAGTTGCTTTTTTACTTTATTTATAAGTATAAATAAATCATTATACCTTGGTATCCATTTAATATAGGTTTTTGTTGAACTTCTTTCAACGCTCAATGAATTATAAGCATATCTTGTTAATATATCCTCATATTTAATTCTTCCTAGAGCTATTTTTATACCAATTATAATCATATTAAATTGAATATGCACCTTAAGAGGAGTTGCCATTAATATAAGAGCTTTTACTTTATTTTTATATTTTAANGTAATAGTATTAAAAAACGGATGTGAAAATATACATATCCACTTTTATCTTTTACATATCCCTTATTGAAATATAAAAAGTGTCTTAAAAAAAATTTAAGACACTTTTATTTTTAATTAAATACATTTATTAAATTTTTAAATACATCCTTATTAGCTTTAATTTTCTTTTCATCACCAACAACGCATATAAAATCTTTATTCATTACATCTTCTATAAACTTGCTATATTCTTTTATAGTTTCAACATTCGTAGCTAAAACTTCATTTCTTTCTCTTTGTCTATCTTCCTTAGTTATACCTCTCATATACATACCAAGTGATTTTTCTCCTCTAGATGCTGGAGTTAATGGCATATCTAAATTACTTATAGTACCTATAATATATTTTGTCATTTCTCTATCTGATACATCAAATGATTTTATAAAATCTGGTGCTTCATTAAAGGCATTAAGCGTTTCTGTTAAATTAGGGTCTCTATAAGATACAAATGCCATATTACCTGTTCTTGCAATAGTTGACATACATCCATAGGCTCCACCTTTAACCCTTACTCTATTCCATAGATAATCATATCCTAGTATAGTTTTTAGTACTAATATACTTCCACTATAATTGTATCCTAATTTCTTAAAGTTATATCCTTTAGCTACATAGTCTACATTTGCAGGTGTCATTAAACCTTCATTTTTTTGTTCTTCATTAAATTTATATTCATTATTAGTTAAAGATTCAGTAGATAATACATCCACTACTTTATTCATATTTTCTTTTAATAAATTTAATTCTTTATCTTCACCAGTTATAAATACCATTAAATTATTTTTATTGAATATAGTTTTTTGTAAGTTTAATAGTTTAGTTTTTAAATCTTCTATTCTTTCATCAAAATTAGTCTCTATATCCTTTAAGAATCTATAGTAATCATATCCTGATGTTTTTTCCATATATGATGCAGCTGGTGAGAAATAAGATGCAAGTCTTCCTACTGCAACTTGATGACCTGCTTGCATAAGAACCATTTCAATTCTTGATATAAGCTCTCTTATTATTTCTCTTATTCTCTTGTTATCTTCAAATAATGAATTTTGAACTATATCACTCATTATTTCCATAGCTTTATATATCTTATCATCCATAACCTTAGTGTGTATTTCTAAGAACGGATAGTATTTATTTTCATCTTTATCATTTCCATATACTTGATTTCTAAAGTACATATCACCTGTATTTATAAGTATTTCATTAGATAATTCTTTATAATCATAAGTTTTAGTATCAACTTTAGCAAGTAAATTACCTAATAAACTGAAGTATGGTATATCTTCTTCTTTTATACATTTTCCATAGAACATAAAGTTTAAGTAAGCAATATTACTTGTAAATGTATTACAATGAAGTATTTCTATATCATTATGTTTAGTTTTATCTATAGGTAGGTCTTCAACGTCTTTACCTATATCACTTAAGCTAAGTAATGGTATAGTTTCTAAAAGTTCTGGTGAGTCTGGTGTACTTTGACGAAGTATTAAGTTATTAGTTTCTTCAACTATATTATTTAATTCTTCTTCACTTAAACTATTTTTATAGTTTTCTAGTTTTACTTTTAACTCATCTTCTTCTCTTTGTGCTAAACCTTTTTCTGGTTTTAATGTAAGTAAAGATGCATGAGTATTATCTATTATATATTTTTTAATAAGCTCTTCAAGATAATTGGTAGTTAATGCTTTTTTAGAATTTTCTATAGCGTGTTCATATTTTATATGCATAAGTGGATCTCCACCGTATAGCCAACTATCCATAGCATTCATATAGTATATTAATCCTTTTGGATATCCACCAGTATCAGCTTCTCTTAATCTAAATTCAAATGCATTTATACATCCTTCTATAAGCTTTTTATCTATTCCATTTTTAACAATATCGTTAAGAGTATCATAAACTACTTTCTTAAATTCTTCTTTTTTATTAGGGTCACTATTTTTAGCTATTATACTAAATACAGGTTGAAGTATTCCACCATCAAAGCTACCAAATACATCTTTTCCTATACCAGCATCAAGTAATGCTTTTTTAAGTGGTGCACCTTCTGATTCAAGTAATATATATTCTAGTATATTTAAGTCCATATATACTTCTTCATCAGTTGATCTTCCTGTTACATAGTTTAATGCTAAGAACGTTTTTTCATTTTCATCATCATCTTCTGATATTGAATAAGAATACTCTACTTCTTTTATGCTACTATATTTTTCTTGTGGCTTAATCTCTGCATCTATTTCTTTTTTATCAAAGTTAGCTAAATATTCTTCATTTATGAATTTTAAACACTTTTCTAAGTTCATATCTCCATATAAGAATATATAACTATTAGATGGATGGTAATATTTTTTATGAGTATCTATAAATTGTTCATAAGTTAAATCTGGAATATATTTAGGATCTCCTCCAGACTCATTAGAGTAAGTATTATCAGGGAATAATGTTTCTTGTATTTTTCTCATCAATATTCCTTCAGGTGAAGAGAATGCTCCCTTCATTTCATTATATACTACCCCCTTATATGTTAACTCATCTTCATTTTTCTCAAGATCATAGTGCCATCCTTCTTGCATAAGTATTTCTTTAGTTTTGTATATATTAGGATAAAATACTGCATCTAAATATACATCCATTAAGTTAAAGAAATCTTTATCATTTTGACTTGCAATTGGGTATATCGTTTTATCACTAAATGTCATTGCATTTAAGAATGTGTTTAAAGAACCTTTTACAAGTTCAACAAAAGGCTCTTTTGTYGGGAATTTTCTAGAACCACATAAAACACTATGCTCTAATATATGCATAACTCCAGTACTATCTTCTGGTGGAGTTTTAAATCCTATTGAAAATACTTTATTAGTATCATCATTTTCCATATGTAAAAGTCTTGCACCAGTTTTTTCATGTTCAAATATTCTAGCTATAGAATTTACTTCTTTTATATTTTCTTCTCTTAAAAGTACAAATCCATTATAATTTGTGCCTATTTTATAATCCATTTTAGCCTCCTTAGCTTAAGCTTATTTATCTATTTATATTTACTATAATATATATATTTATTCCCTGTTTTTGAATAAATAATTGTCTTTATCTACTTTAAATCCATATCTTGTATATAAGTTATTTAAGCATTCTTGACTTATAACACTTTGAAAAGGTATAGCCTTTCCTTTTAGGACTTTTATAGGTTTAAAATTATAAGTTTCACTATAGTTATTATAGTTTTTTAATCTACTATTTATGTTATTTACAATACAATTTAAGTTTTCTAACATCATAGACCCATAACCATTTTGTCTACTTCCTGATACAAATTCTTCCAAATATAATATACCACATTTACCTTGATAATAAGAAGCATTTATATAAGTATCCTTTTTATCACCTATTATGATTCTTATATCAATAGGAATATTTATATCAATTTTATTTATATCAAACTTAGTTATTAARCAWACTAAATTATTAAACTTATCATACCTTGTAAAAAATTGTACATCATTTAAATCTTTTATGTATTTTTTTAATTTTTTTAT
>NZ_CP048741.1:651867-652973 GCF_018336475.1 Romboutsia sp. 13368 | reverse complement strand
ATAGTTATAATCTTTAAAATTTACTTCATTATATATTTCTTTTTCTTTTGTAGGTATAGTTTTATATTTACATTTTGTTATATATCTTATATTTCTAGATACTAAATTTGATTTAATTTCCTCTATCCTATTTTCTAAATCTATCATAAAACCCCCACATATAAGCTTTTAATAAATCTTATATCTGAGGGTTTTAAATTATAACTAGTTTATTATACTTTCTATATTTTCTAAAAATACTTTTTTATCTTCTTCATCCAAAGATTCATTCCTTAATATATTATCTTTAAGCTCTAATATTTTATTATTTTTTAGCTCCATTTTTTTGTTGTATTCACTTTTTATATCTTTAAAGTTTTTACTTAATAAATTTATTAAAGATGCCATTTCATCGGAACTTCCTGCAATTCGATTAAGCAACATTAAATTTTGTTCAAGTATTTCTGGTATTTCATTTAATGAATATCTAAGTTGATGGTCTATTTCTCCATATCCTTCTTCAAATATAGTCCTAACTTGAACTTCTGTTATAACCTTTTCTGTTGTTGGATATGATTCTACTAAATAATGTACTGAACGATATCCTGATAGCCTAGAACAAACTTCTATTCCTAATTCTTCAAAGTTTTTTGTATCATCACCTTTCCTTATATTAGCAACTATCTCATTTACATTCCACATTCTAGTTATAAAATTATGTATTTCTTCCCAGTCTTCTTTAAATATATGTATTACTCTTATCCCAACTAAATCTGTTATTTCATCTTTGTAATTTTCTACTGTAAAGTTAAATTCTTTACCATATTTTTTTCTTCTATCTGATGTTTTTCTTATTATTTTTTCTATAAGATGATTTTCATCTTTAACACGAGTTTTAACAGAGTGTACTTTATTATGCTCTCTAAGTATATTGGCTATTAAGTTTGCTTGYGTYTCATAACTTTTTCGGTACATACTATAGTCATTATAAATTTTCTCTAATTCATTCCAATCTATATTTTTGTCTATTAAAAATTTTTCATCTATATTATACTCTTTTAAAAATTCATGTTTTCTAAGTACCATAAATTAGTCTCCTTGATAAACATATTGCTATTTAAATAATT
>NZ_CP048741.1:650299-651846 GCF_018336475.1 Romboutsia sp. 13368 | reverse complement strand
ATATTTAGATATTTTCATAAAAAAATACCTCAAAATAATATTACTTTGAGGTATTCATATTAAATATTTAGTTTATACTATAAAACTCTTTTTGCACCTACATATGCTTTACTCCAGTAGCTATTATTTATGCTAATCTTCTCAACATTTTTACCAGTTCTAGGTGCATGTATCATTTGTCCATTTCCTACATATATAGCTGCATGTGTTATTTTACCTGTTCCATCAGTACTTGAGTATATTAAATCTCCAGGTTGTAAGTTTGATCTACTTACATGTACTCCTGCCTTACTGTATTGTTCTGCAGCTGTTCTAGGTAAAGTTATACCTGCNNNNTTATATACATAATATGTAAGTCCTGAACAGTCAAATGAACTTGGACCTTCAGCTCCCCAAACATAAGGCTTACCTATTTGTTGAGATGCGAAGTTTAAAACAGCTTCTACTGATGAACTANNTGGTGTTGATGGYTGATTAACTACTCCTGTTGTTAAGTAACTTCCACTTACCCATCCTATTGTTCCACCTGATGTTTTTACTTTCTTCCATCCATTTGATGCACTTTCTAGAACATCTACTACTGTTCCTCTTGATAACTTTGTTATTATTGAATAACTTGTTCCTGCACCTTTTCTCATATTTAATGAATCTGTGTTTACTGTTGCTTTATATGATGTTTGTGACGTTGAGTTATCASTACTCCTGTTGTTAAGTAACTTCCACTTACCCATCCTATTGTTCCATTTGATGTTTTTACTTTTTTCCATCCATTTGATGCACTTTCTAGAACATCTACTACTGTTCCTCTTGATAACTTTGTTATCACTGAATAGCTTGTTCCTGCTCCTTTTCTTACATTTAATGAAGTTGCATTTACTGTTGCTTTATATGATGTTTGTGATGTTGAGTTATCNNNATACCAGTTGTTAAGTAACTTCCACTTACCCATCCTGTTGTTCCACCTGATGTTTTTACTTTCTTCCATCCATTTGATGCACTTTCTAGTACATCTACTACTGTTCCTTTTGATAACTTTGTTATCACTGAATAGCTTGTTCCTGCTCCTTTTCTTATATTTAATGANGTTGCATTTACTGTTGCTTTATATGATGTTTGTGAAGTACTTCCTGAAGAAACAGTTATGTAACTTCCACTTACCCATCCTATTGTTCCATTTGATGTTTTTATTTTATGCCATCCATTTGATGTTTCTAATATTTCTACTTTATTTCCTTTATATAGCTTAGTAGTAACGCTGTAACTTGTACTTGGTCCACTTCTTACATTTAATGCACTAGCTGTTACTGTCCCTTCATTTGAATCTGCAAATGAAGATGTAACTGATAATGCAAGGGCCATAGCAGGTATGCTTACTCCTACTGCAATTTTTCTATTTATCATAATCAATCTCCTTAAAAATTAACACACAGTGTAATTTTTCTGTAACCTTATATTTAATCAGTATATATACCATTATATAACATTTAAGTGTATTTCTTCAAGGTATTTTGTATGTTAATAGATATATTGGTAATAAATGTTATTAT
>NZ_CP048741.1:649360-649522 GCF_018336475.1 Romboutsia sp. 13368 | reverse complement strand
YTTACTTCTTCTTTAGATACATTATTTCTATTTACTGATTCTATACATATAGTCTCTAATTTAGATATATTTTCTACTGCATATTCTAAACACCACTTAGCTAAGTAGTTAGTGTACCAGTTATTATTTACATTATTATCATATTCATTAGGACCTGTTACT
>NZ_CP048741.1:647150-647373 GCF_018336475.1 Romboutsia sp. 13368 | reverse complement strand
TTCCTTTTAAAGTTTCATTAAAWTMTCTATCWATTTCTATACCTATATTTTCAGCTAAATACTTCCAAGCTATGTAATGATATTCTGCTGTATCAGTTATTACTCCATCTAAATCAAATATAACACCTTTAAATTTCATTCTTAATTCCCCCATCAATTGTAAATTTTGTTGTCTCAAAATACACAGATATTYTGAGACAACATATCTTTTTTAAATTTCATT
>NZ_CP048741.1:645334-646060 GCF_018336475.1 Romboutsia sp. 13368 | reverse complement strand
TATTATTTTATACTTCCCGATGTAACACTTTTTATAATGTGTTTTTGAGCAAAGAAGTAGAATATTAGTACAGGTATTATAGTTAAAACTAGCCCTGCAAGCGCTAAATCCCATTGCTTTGTATATTGACCGAAGAAGAAAAACATTGATAATGGTATTGTTCTAGTTTCTGGATTATTTATTGCCAGTGATGGTAATAAGAAGTCATTCCATATCCATACTGTATTTAATATTGCAACTGTTATAGATATAGGTTTTAAAAGTGGGAATATTATATATCTAAATGTTTGCCACTTATTACACCCATCTATTAATGCAGCTTCATCTAATTCCTTTGGTATACTTTTTACAAATCCATGGTATAAGAATATCGCTGATGCTGAACCAAATCCTACATACATAAATATAATTCCTGGCATATTAAGAAGTTTTAATTTACCCATTATATTTATAAGAGGTAGCATTATAGATTGGAAAGTTACTAACATTGATGCAACTAAAATAACTAATATTACTTTACATACTTTAGAATTAGTTCTTTCCATCATCCACGCTGCCATTGATGCAAATATTATTATAAATAAAACACTTATTATTGTTATAAATAAAGAGTTTGAAAGTACTTTTATAAAGTCTAACTTTTCCCATGCATTTATATAATTGTCAAAATTCATATCTTTAGGAAGTGCTAATGTACTCTCAAATAACTCACCTTTAGTTTTGAAT
>NZ_CP048741.1:644896-645314 GCF_018336475.1 Romboutsia sp. 13368 | reverse complement strand
AAATGGCGATAAACATATTAATGCTAATATTATACCTAACATATCTAACGCTATCTTACTTAATTTTTTATTCATTATGCTTCCACCTCATCTTTCTTAGTCATATAWACTTGAGCTAAACCTATAACTGCAACTATTAAGAAGAATATTACTGCTTTTGCTTGTGCTAAGTTAATTTTATTTAATGAAAATGCTGTTTGATATATATTTAGCGCTAGCATTTGAGTTGCATTACCCGGCCCACCATTTGTAAGAGCTAGGTTTTGATCAAATAATTTAAATGAGTTTGAAAGTGTTAAAAATAAGCTTATTGTAAATGCTGGTCTTACCATTGGTATAGTTATATTTCTTAATCTTTGCCACCAATTAGCTCCATCTATTTTTGCAGCTTCATTTAATTCAGGTGGAACATTTTGAA
>NZ_CP048741.1:644596-644815 GCF_018336475.1 Romboutsia sp. 13368 | reverse complement strand
CATTAGATAACCATCCCATTAACCATTGCTGGCCTAAAATATCACCTAATGAATTAAATACATTTACAAATATAAATTGCCATATAAACCCTAATATTAATCCACCTATTAAGTTAGGCATAAAAAATATAGTTCTTAATAAATTACTTATTTTTGATTCTCTTGTAACTAAAAGCGCTAATGAGAAACCAATAGCATTTATAACTAATACAAATACTA
>NZ_CP048741.1:642927-644589 GCF_018336475.1 Romboutsia sp. 13368 | reverse complement strand
TTTAACAGTAAACCAAAGTGAACTTCTAAATCCTTCATCATTAAATANCTTTATATAATTTTCAAAACCTATAAAATTAACCTCTTTACTTATACCATTCCAATCTGTAAATGAATAATATATTCCTAATAATAAAGGTATTAATATAACTACTGTAAATGCAAATAAACTTGGACCTACAAAAGCCCAATAAGTTAAATTATTTTTAGATTTGCTTTTAGATTTGTTTTTATTTCTATTATGTTGATTCCCATTATCCAGTTCAATTTTAACTGACATTACTTATCCCCCTATTAAATAAGCTATATTTAAAAGAATTTTAAATATAGCTTATTAATAAATATTTTTATAAACTATTTTCTCTCTTCTGCCCAAGTAGTTTTAGCATTTTTAACTAAATCATCCCAACTCATGCTACCATCTAAGTATTTTTGTATATCTGCTCCAACTACATTTTCTCCCCATCCACTTGGATATCCCATGAATACCCATGGCATAGTTTTTCCATTATTAGAATAGTTAAGTACCTCTCTTGATAATGAATCTTTTGGTTGTAATTCTTCGCTTTCATATCCCTTAAATGCTGGTATAAAGTTAAAATCTTCTATTATCATTTTCTTACCTTCATCAGATGTATATAACCAATTTAAGAAATCTTTAGCTGCTTGCTTTTCTTCATCTGATTCATCTTTATTTATAGACCAATACATTGGAACACCAACAGGTATAGAGTCTTCTTTAACACCTTTAAGTGGTAATGGTAATATTCCTGAATTATCTGCAATCTCTTGATTAACTCCTGCTATTCCTCCATATGCCCAGTTACCCATTTGAACCATTGCTACCTTACCAGTTGAGTATTTTTGTTCAACTTGCATAGCATAGTCAACACTATTTATAGAAGAATCTTTTCCATCTGGCTTAAATGCATATTTAACTTGTAAATCTAATAATTCTTTTAACTCTTTATTATATTTAAACTCTAATTCACTAGCTTCATAAGCTTCAGTTCCACTTTCAAATTCATTTGATAATGCAACATTTAGTAAATGAAGTCCTGTTACCCATTTTTCTTTTCCTGGAACTGCAAATACTGATTCAATTCCTAATTCATCTTTCTTAGAATCTAATGTCTTAACYGCATTTTCTAATGCTTCATAAGAAATTATAGTAGTTGGATCAATACCTGCTTTTTCAAATATTTCTTTATTATATATAAAACCATATCCTTCTTGGCTGAAAGGCATTCCAAATATTCCATCATCTGTTGTTACTGCACCTAATGTACCATCAAATGCCTGACTAACCCAAGATTCATTTGATAAATCTTCTAATTTCCCATCCCAATCTTCAACATCTTGTGGTCCACCTACATTAAATATAGTTGGTTCTTCACCAGATTGGAATTTTGATCTTAAAGATGCTCCATAATCATTTCCCCCACCTACAGTTTCTACTCTAATGTCTACATTTGGATTTTCTTTTTCATAAACTTCTGCAGCTTTTTCAAGCGCATCTTTAGCTTCCACCTTGAATTGGAATATATCTACTACAACCTTATCCCCTTCAGAACCTCCATCACTTGAAGTACATCCTACTACACTAGTCCCTATAAGTGCAGTTACTGTAATTAAACTTAAAATCTTTTTTAATCCCATAATA
>NZ_CP048741.1:640071-642910 GCF_018336475.1 Romboutsia sp. 13368 | reverse complement strand
ATTAAGTTCTATATACTCTAACTTAATAAATTTTTACTGTATATTTTTTATAGTAAAATAAGAAATTATAATTGCATAATTATTTCTTAATATTTTATTTTATTTCTAAAGTACTTTGGTCTATAAAATCTATATTTTTATCCATTTCTTTTATATCATTAACTAGTTTATTTAGTGTCATATCTTTTTTCTTTGCTTCTATCATAATATCAAAATCCTTATTTACTACGTCTTTAGCAGTATAAATAAAGTCTAAAAAACTTTTAGCATCTATATAATCTGCATGCTTTCTATCATTTTCAAATTCTCTTGGACTTGAAAAATGCATTTTAGGAACTAGTATATCATTATCCCAAGTTTTAAATATTTCTGGTAATAAAAATTTTAAATCTTCATTACATTCATTACAATTGTGGTGATGTATATCAAATACCATAGGCAAATTAGTTTTATTACAAATATCTAAAACTTCCTCTGCATTAAAAGTTTTATCATCATTTTCAAGTATCAATCTTTCAGTTATTCTCTTAGGGAATTTCTCTAAGTTATTTATAAATCTCTGTGCTGCAATATCTTTTCCTCCTTTTGCACCACCAATATGTATTACCATTTTTCCTTCTTCATAATTCATTGCTTCAAATAAATCAACTTGCATACTTAAGGTTTTTATAGTATTTTCAACTACAATTTCCTTATCACTATTTATAACATTAAACTGGTCTGGATGTGCATCAACTCTCAAATTATTATCTTTTATAAGTTTACCAATGTACTCTAAATCTTTTCTAAAGTATTTTAAATAATCCCACATAACATCAGGGTGTGTAGCCAGAGGTATTAAATTTGATGTCATCCTATAAAAATGTATATTATTATCTATATTATATCTAAGTATTTTCTCAAGAGCTTCTATATTTGAATACGTTACTTCTTTTAATTTTTTTAATTTTTCGTTTTGATTTAACTTTAAATATCTTGAATATGTCAATGTAGATGATGATGTAACTTTTTCTAAATTTAAAGCTATTGCTACATATCCTAACCTAATTTTCATAGCTATATCTCCTTGTCTTAATATCTTTAATATTTTTAGTAGGATTTAATATTCATATTCATATATTCATTTAATACAATTTAAATTAATATATAATATTTAATAACTTTTCTTCATATATATGAACATGCTATATATTTAAACTATTTTGTTTAGGAGAAAAACTATGAGGAGAAAGAAATTAATAATAAACGCATTTATTTTGACATTTTCAACAATGATGATAGGCTTTATAAGCACATCTTTTAGAGTATATTTATCGAATAAAATAGGGCCTGAAGGTATGGGACTTTATCAACTTATAATGAGTATACACGTTATGGCAACAACATTATCCGTATCAGGTATTAGAGTTACAACTACTAGACTTATAGCTGAAGAATTAGGTAAATCAAATATAAAAAATATTAAATCTATTTTAATGAAGTCAATGATTTATAGCTTTTTGTTTAGTACTACAACCTTTTTTATAATATATAATTTTGCAGATGTAATAGCTCTAAAGTGGATTGGTGATGATCGAGCTATAATTCCTATTAAAATATTATCTTGTAGCTTACCCTTTGTAGGTATTAGCGCATGTTTTCATGGTTATTTTTATGGAATGAGGAAGATAATAAAAAGTATTTCATCAGATATAGTGGAAGTTGGAAGTATGATGATAATTATTATTGCATTTATGGGAATATGTCTACCTAAGGGTCTAAATTTCACTTGTGCTCTAATAGCTATCGGTACAACTATCGGAAATATAGCATCTGCTATTTATTTTTGTATATTATTCTTATTTGAAAAGAAAACAGGATATAAAAGTGGATATAGTAGAAATAATAAATATAGTTTTTTTAAAATTTTCTCAATATCTTTTCCCATAGCATGTAGCTCTTATATTCAAACTGGACTTAGAACAGTCGAAGACTTATTAATACCAGATGCTCTCAGAAGATATGGTTCTTCTACCGCATCATCTTTATCTATTTTTGGTATGATAAAAGGTATGGCTTTACCAATTTTAAATTTTCCATCTATATTTTTAGCTTCATTCTCAACACTTATAATACCAGAAATTGCTGAGGCAAATGCACTTAATCAACATAAAAGAGTTATATATATAATATCTAAAGTTTTTAAATTTACATTGCTAATAGCTGTGTTTGCATCTGGATTATTTATAATATTTTCTGAAGAATTAGGATTAGCAATATATAATAATACTCAAGTTGGTTTAATGATGAAAATATTAGCACCTCTTATTCCTTTTATGTATTTAGATAGAATTGTTGATGGTAGCTTAAATGCTCTAGATTGTCAACTAAGTACATTAAAATTTAACTTAATTGACATGAGTGTAAGGATATTTTTAATATTATATTTAATACCTAAAAAAGGTATCGAAGGCTTTATAATAGTTTTATTTGCTGGTACTCTTTTAAATGCTTCTTTAAGTATAAATAAGCTATTAAAAGTTACAAAAATACAATTTAAACTATTCGATTGGATTATAAAGCCTATGCTTTGTATAGCAATTGCTGGTTGCTTTGTAAAATATAGCTTAGCCTATATTAATTTAAATTTACATATTTCTATTCAAATAATACTATCTATAGCATTATATTTAATATTACTAATAATATCTGGATGCATAACAAAAAAAGATATATTATGGTTTATTGAAGATTTTAAAGCGGAACCTATATGTTTAGAGTGGCATGATTTAAGTATATATAAAAGATTTTAGTATCTGTATAATAAAAAGCTGCCATATGGCAGCTTTTAGTTATTTCC
>NZ_CP048741.1:638919-640066 GCF_018336475.1 Romboutsia sp. 13368 | reverse complement strand
TTTATTGAAGATTTTAAAGCGGAATCTATATGTTTAGAGTGGCATGATTTAAGTATATATAAAAGATTTTAGTATCTGTATAATAAAAAGCTGCCATATGGCAGCTTTTAGTTATTTCCTATACTATCAAGTAAATCAATTATACTATCTGATGTAATATTTAATTGTTTTTCCTCACTTATTAATGCATCATGGTCGCCTTTTTGCTTACCATAATCTCCAAACTGAGCATGATTTGCTCCTTCAATTTCTACGTAAGTAGTATCCTCTGGTAAGTTGTCTTTTGATTCTATAAGCTTAGTAAAGTTTACAACACCATCTTTGCTTCCCCATATAGAAAGTACTTCTTTTCCTAAATCTTTAAGATCATCATTTGATGGATATGATGCAAGTAACACTACTCCATCAACTAATTTTTCTTTGGCTGCAAATTTAGCCGCAGCGACACCACCTAAAGAATGTCCTCCTACAACCCAAGATTTTATATTTTCATGTTCTTCTATAATTTTCTCAGCTCTATTAGGTGATAGCATAGCAAAATCTAAAGGCATATCAGCTATAACTACCTCATATCCACGTTCTGCTATCATTTTACATAATGGTGCATATGCTTTAGCATCTACTTTTGCTCCAGGATATAATATAAATCCTTTAGTTGCTTCTTTTCCTATTGGAGTAAAAGTTATATCTTTATCTACACTTACTTCAACCTTACTGTCACTAACTAATGAGTCTAATGCTAGTTGTCCTGGCTTATATGATGTGCCTATCCAAGTAGCAACCCCTATTATTAATATAAGTACTAATATACATGAACCAATTTTTATATTCTTCTTTAATATATCTTTTTTATGTTTAATCTTTTCCTCATTTTGATTATCATCTTCATCTTGCAGTAGAGGTCTTTGAAGCTCCATAGTTATGCTAAATGTATCCTCTAAGTCTGTATATCTTCTTTGTACTTCTTGTGCCATACTATCCCTCCATAAATCTAAGATGCTATATTCTAGTTTATCATATATAAAACTTTTTTTCATTACTGTTAAATTTTAAATTATTAAAAAAGCTACCTTAAAATTGTATTTACTAATAAAATACAATTCAAGGTAGCTTTTAAATGTATATTTTTTATAATTTATTTCCACAA
>NZ_CP048741.1:636585-638832 GCF_018336475.1 Romboutsia sp. 13368 | reverse complement strand
AAAGCTACCTTAAAATTGTATTTACTAATAAAATACAATTCAAGGTAGCTTTTAAATGTATATTTTTTATAATTTATTTCCACAACATTGGCAGTAATTAGAATCTTCTTCATTTAATGCATCACATTTTCCACATTCAATAAAATAACTATCTTTTATATCTATCTTTTTACCGCAAGTTCCACAAAAATTATTTTCAGAATTTAATACACTTCCACACTCACATACTATATCCTTTGAAGATTCTTCTAAATCATTTATCTTAAGATTATTATTATATATTAGTTTATCTAGTTCTAAAATTTCATTACATATACTATCAAAACTATCATCTATTATTATTTCATTTCTTATTTTTTCATACGTCAGTATACCCATATGAAGTAGTAAACTAGCTTTTTTTCTTTCTGCATTATCTATCTCTTTAAGCATACTTATTTTTTCATTCTGTATTTTATTTTTTGAAAACTTATCATTTATATTTTGCATCTCAACAGACTCTCCATTTTCAATTATTCAAAATCACTTAACGTATATCCTACTTTTACTATTATATAACTATATATAAAAGATATTATAAATGTGGATATAACTTGTGTTCCCATAAATATATTACTTTGATAACTACTAGCTTGTAATAGTGATGAACTTCCACCAATATATATATTAGTAAATGATGATAATATCGTCATACTTATAGAATAGAAAATACTAAAAATCATTACTTTTTTATTAGACTGATTTTTCATTTTTTTTCTTAAATTATATCCTGCAACTATCAGTACTAATAAAGATAAAAATATCATTGCCATAAACATTATCTTAGTATGGAAAAATAAATCTCCATTTAATAAACTTAATATAGACAACTTACTTGTACCTATTGTTACTGGTATTATATTTGCAAAATCTAATACATATAAAGCTAATTGACTCAATATAAGAAGATTACTTTCACTATAATTATATAAACCAAGTTCATAAAGATAACTTCTATCTAAGATAGTAATTCCTAAAAGAATTACAAATATCGATATATATATAGTGAATATAGTAAATATAACATATCTAAAAATGTCTAAATATATATTTTGTCCCGAATATTTTTTCTTATATCCTATCAAGTATGTAGATATAAATCCTAATATAAACCCATTTAAAAATAGTTCTAGTATTTTATATTTAAATGTTATCGATACACCATAGCTTATCATATTTGAAATATTAACTGATGTAGTTGCAAATATGCTTATAACTATTAGTATAACTCCATATAATACTCCAACTCCTATTGAGTTATATAACACATCCCTAGAGCTTTTATTTTTTATAAATATAAAGTTAGATATACATAATACGATTAATGGAATTAAAGCTATTACTAAAATACCTAAGTGTATACCTATACTTTCAGAACCAATAATACTATATGTATTTAAACTTATTGTACTTAAATTCATTGCTAATATTATATGTAACGGATTTACGATACTAACTAAATCCCCTAAACTTAAACTTATAAAAAGTTTTATTACTAAAGATATTAAAAATAATATTCCAGCTGAAGCTATCGATACTAATGCCATAGGCTTTAAATTCATTTTAAAATAATTATTAATACTTAATGATTCTTTCGAAGTTACTTCTTCCAATGATGTTCCACAAGATGAACAATATAGACCGCACTTATTTTCAGTTCCACAAGTTTTGCATTTTAAACTATGTTTTAGAGATATTTTATCTATTGATATATCTTGTATACTTTTACCATACTCTTTAGAATAATTTAAATATTGTTTCTCTTTATTATCCAATTTTATATGTTCGTCCTTTCCTATATTTGTATAATAAAATTATATATTAATATAATAAAGTTATCTATACTCTAAGTATCCTAAAGAAAAAATTTCACATAAAATTCATTTTAAAGTAAAAAGGAGAGCTTTAGGCTCTCCTTTTTACTCTTATATAGAGTAAGCTATATTATGAACTATTTCCAAACTTTTATCCATTATTTTACTCAAAAATATATTTTCTTTCCTATTTTATCGATTATAATATTCCTTTTATGCTTAGTGTAGAAACAAAATTAATATTTCAAAAATAGTACTTACTCCCTATTAAGTTATAATTTTTAAAATTTTATTTTAAATTCTTTATCTAGATGTTTTATCTTTTCTAAACTTTCAGAACTTAAAACTAAGTTATATATTCCTATATAAAACACTTCCCTAAGTATTAAACCCC
>NZ_CP048741.1:635102-636441 GCF_018336475.1 Romboutsia sp. 13368 | reverse complement strand
GTAGGCTCATCTAAAAGTATAATATCTGGATCCTGAGCAAATAACTTTGCTAAAAAAACTCTTTGTAGCTGTCCACCTGATAACTCKGTTATCATTTTCTCCTTAAAGTCARTCAATCCTACTTTTTCTATACTATCTAAAATTATTTTTATATCTGTTTTAGATAAGCTTCCAAATTTACTTTCTATATACGGATATCTTCCAAGAGATACTGTCTCATATACAGTATAAGGGAAATAAATTTCAGATACTTGACTCATTAATCCAACTTTTTTAGCTAAATCTTTTCTTTTTAATGATGATATTTCTTTACCATCTATCTCTATTCTACCCCTATAATTAATTATATTAGCAATAGATTTTAAAAGAGTGCTTTTTCCACATCCATTAGGACCTATTATAAATAAATTTTCACCTTTATTAATTTTTATATTTATGTCTTTAATTATATCTAATTTATCATATCCACTATGAAGTTCTTTAATTTCTAACATAATTCTCACCTTTATTTTTTAAAGTAAACATAAGCAAAAAATGGAGCTCCTATTAATGCTGTAACTGCACCTACAGGCAATTCAGAAGGAATAATTATTGTTCTTGCAACAATATCTGCTATTACCATGAAACTACCTCCATATAAAAATGACATTGGTACAACATACTTATGCTTTGGTCCAAATATCTTTCTTACTACATGTGGGGCAATTAAATCAATAAATCCAATTGTACCGCTTAATGATATTGCTCCACCAGTTAATATTGCTGATAAAATAAAAAGTTCTTTTTTAACCTTTGATGTTTCAACCCCCATTGCTTTTGCTTGCTCTTCTCCAAAAGTTATAATATCCATTTCATTTGTATATCTTAATA
Source organism: Romboutsia sp. 13368 (assembly GCF_018336475.1). Classification (GTDB taxonomy): domain Bacteria; phylum Bacillota; class Clostridia; order Peptostreptococcales; family Peptostreptococcaceae; genus Romboutsia. The sequence goes on along the minus strand of NZ_CP048741.1, from coordinate 635,571 downwards.
CTCCAATCATTCCTATTATAGTAAATGGTATTATCAACTGAACATAGCTCCATCCTTTCATAGAAAAGCTTCCCATTTGCCATAAAGATATACTTTTCATATCTTGAGCAAACAATGCATTTATCGTTGTTAGCAATGCGTTCACAAATAAAGATAAAACCATACCTGATAAAATTATTGTATTATTAGACATTGTTTTATCTATTTTAGATGAAAATCCTATTACAGCAAATACTGTAAATAATCCAAATAAAAAACCTACTAAAGGAAGAGTAAATCCTCCTATAATTGGTATTGAAATTCCAGTTACTATTATTAATCCTGCACCTAAARATGCTCCTGATGATACACCTAATGTATATGGTGATGCTAATTGATTTTTTAAAATTGATTGAACCACCGATCCACTTGTAGMYAAACATCMTCCAACGATAAATGCAAGTAACACTCTAGGTAATCTTAGGTTCCA
>NZ_CP048741.1:633912-634767 GCF_018336475.1 Romboutsia sp. 13368 | reverse complement strand
TCTTCAATATAATCAACTTTAGTTAATATAACATCTGGATTTTTRCTAATTACAGATTCCTCACCAGGAGATATCCATGAGTTTTCATCTTTAAATATATTTTCAGCCCCTATTATTTCAACCATTTCATTTATAAATGTTGAGTTACCCACACTATATAATGTAGGTGMTGGACCTATTTCAATATATACACTCTTTTTATCTGTTATTTTACTTCCAACTTCAGCTATCTTGGCTATTTCATCTTTCATGCCAGTTATTATTTCTTCACCTTTATCTTCTTTTCCAACTACAGATGCTATAAATCTTATATCTTCATATATACCTTCTATACTTTCACTACTTGGTATATAAACTACAGGTATTCCTGCATCACTAAATGCTTTAAATGGATCGTCTGCATTTCCTACTTTATTATGACCTGATGCTATTATTATATCTGGTTCTAATCCAATTATAGTTTCTGCATCTGGACCTGAATAAAAATCCATCTTAACTGCATCTTTATTTACATTTTCAATTCCTTCTGAATATGTATCCATACAAACTATTTTATCTCCCATACCTAGYGCAGATAAGATTTCAGTATTAGATGGTGCTGTTGAAACTATTCTCTCAATATTTGTAGGAATGTTAACTTCATTTCCTTCTCTATCTGTTATAGTTTCATTGTTTGTGTTACTACATCCAACTGTAAAAACTACAACTAAACATAGTAATAATGATAATAACTTTTTCTTCATATTTGTCTCCTTTAGATAAATTTAATGACAAATAGTTTTCATCATGGGAATTAGATTTAAAATTTTGACCTTAGTTTATTTTATTTAAGAAATTATTTTGAAAAGAATAATT
>NZ_CP048741.1:624987-628493 GCF_018336475.1 Romboutsia sp. 13368 | reverse complement strand
TAATTTACAATTATACTATAAGTTAATATGCTATTTTTAATACAATAATAAATCAAATATTAAACCCCTGAATATGCTGAGAATGCTCCATCAACAGGTATACAAACACCGTTTACAAATCCTGAAGCATCATTATTTACTAAGTATAATAATGTTCCTATTAATTCATCAACTTTTCCAAATCTTCCCATTGGAGTGCTGTTTAATATTTTCTCAGTTCTTGGAGTTGGAGTTCCATCTTCGTTGAATAATAATTTTTCATTTTGAGCTGTTACGAAGAATCCTGGCGCTATTGCATTTACTCTTATACCTACTTTTGACATATGTACAGCTAACCATTGAGTGAAGTTAGTTACTGCAGCTTTAGCTCCTGAGTATGCAGGTATTTTTGTAAGTGGTGTATAAGCATTCATTGAAGATATGTTTATTATTGTAGCACCTTCTCTGTTTATCATATCCTTAGCAAACTCTTGTGATGGAAGTAGTGTTCCTAAGAAGTTTAAGTTAAATACAAAGTTTACTCCTTCTGTATCTAAATCAAAGAATGTAGTTAATTCTTCATTATTTAAATCTTCTGGTAATAAGTATTCGTTAGTTGTTGTTCCTTTTGGATGGTTTCCACCTGCTCCATTTATTAATATGTCACATGGACCAAATTCTTTTAATATTATTTCATGAGCTCTTTTTATACTCTCTTTATCTAAAACGTTTGCACTTATTCCTATAGCACATCCACCATCAGCATTTATTTTAGCTGCTTTAGCATCACAACCCTCTTGTCCTAATGAAAGTATAGCAACTTTTGCTCCACATGCAGCTAATGCTTCTGCCATAGCTCCACATAGTATTCCAGATCCCCCTGTTACTACTGCAACCTTATCTTTTAAATCAACATTAAATGGCAATTTCATTTTATCTCCTCCTAAAATCAATATTATATTAGTAATAGTAGCATTATTTTTTTTATTATACAACACTTTTCGGTAAACATTTTCCTTTTTTACCTATTTATATCTATACAAACTATTTTTACATACAAATTATCTTTAAATATCATAGTAAAAAAACACATCGACAACTAAGTCAATGTGTTTTTAAGTGTTATAAAATATCTATCACCAATATTTATCTATTAGAATTCAGCATTTTTAGGAGTTCTTGGGAATGGTATAACGTCTCTTATATTTTGCATTCCTGTTAAGTACATTAACATTCTTTCAAATCCTAAACCATATCCAGAATGTGTAGCAGTACCGAACTTTCTAAGTTCTAAATACCACCAGTAATCTTCTTCTTTTAAGCCTAATTCTTTTATTCTATCTAATAATACATCATATCTTTCTTCTCTTTGAGAACCACCTATTATTTCTCCTATACCAGGAACTAATAAGTCCATAGCTCTAACAGTTTTTCCATCTTCGTTCATTCTCATGTAGAATGCCTTTATATCTTTTGGATAATCTGTTACAAATACAGGCCCTTTTATTATTTCTTCTGTTAAGAATCTTTCATGCTCTGTTTGTAAGTCACATCCCCACTCAACTGGGAACTCAAACTCATGTCCTGATTTTTGTAATAATTCTATAGCTTCTGTATATGGTAATCTCTTGAATTCTGAGTTTACAACTTTAGTTAATCTTTCTATTAATCCTTTATCTATAAAATTGTTGAAGAATTCCATTTCTTCTGGAGCATTTTCCATTACATAGTTTATTATGTATTTTATCATATCTTCAGCTAATTCCATGTTATCTTCTAAATCAGCGAATGATATTTCTGGCTCTACCATCCAGAATTCAGATGCATGTTTTACTGTATTAGAGTTTTCTGCTCTAAATGTTGGACCAAATGTATAAACATTTCTAAATGCAAGTGCCATTATTTCAGCATTTAACTGACCACTAACTGTTAAGTTAGCTTCTTTTCCAAAGAAATCTTTAGAGTAATCTATTGATCCATCTTCATTCTTAGGTACATTATTTAAATCCATAGTTGTTAATCTAAACATTTCTCCTGCACCTTCACAGTCACTTCCTGTTATTATTGGAGAATGAGAGTAAACGAAGTTTCTATCTTGGAAGAATTTATGTATAGCATAAGCTGTTAAAGATCTTACTCTAAATACAGCTGAGAAAGTATTACTTCTTGGTCTTAAGTGAGCTATTGTTCTTAAGTATTCTAATGTATGTCTTTTCTTTTGTAATGGGTATGAGCTATCAGACTCACCTTCTAATATTATGTTAGTTGCTTGTATTTCAACTGGTTGCTTAGCACCTTCTGTAGATACTAATTCACCTTCAACAAGTATTGATGAACTTATTGGAAGTTTAGTTATTTCCTTGAAGTTTTCTAATTTTTCATCAGATAATACTACCTGCATATTTTTAAAGAAACTTCCATCATTTAATTCTACGAATCCGAAGTTTTTAGAAGCTCTAGATGTTCTTATCCATCCAGCTACCTTTACAGTTTTTCCTATATATTCTTCTTTGTTTCTATATAGGTCTTTGATTGTTACAAATTGCTTTTGCATTGTATTTTTCCTCCTTTTATTTTATTTAAATAATTTAAAATTTCACTTAGCTTATTTGAACAAATATGTATTTTAACTATTACTTTAATTGTAATAATTGCTCAAATTGCTTTATTTTGAGGATTATTTTTTCTTTTTTATGTATTAAAAAAGCCTTTCATCCCCAAATAATAAAAAGGGACGAAAGGCTATTATACTCTCGCGGTACCACCCTAATTGCCAATTTTAAAAATTKWMAAAATTGACCACTTAGTTTTAGTCTATAACGGGACCTCCCGTCTAAGCCTACTCTACAATAATTTCGGTTAGAAGCTCCAAGATGTTCTTCGGTATAATCTTCGTATTAGGCTCACACCATTCCTAACTCGCTGTAACTACATATCATACTTACTCTTCTTTTCATAGCTTTTACTTTAGTATTATTTCAAATTATTAAAAATATTATACCAATTTGAAATTTTTAAGTCAATATATTGTTTAAAAAACCTCTTGTATATTAATACTCCTATATAGGAGGTGATTTTTTGAAATATATTTTATTATTTCTTATTATACTATCCTTTATTGGTCCTGTTGCAAATAATGATAAATCTACTAGTGATGTAATAAAAGATAGTATCTATAATTATGTAACTTGTTTAGATAATACTTTTAATTATTTAGTTGAAAATGTATCATTTTTTTCCAATATTTCAGAAAATTTATATAAAACTTCATACAACTCTATAATGAAAGATAGAATATTTCAAGAACATTTAGTACAACCTGGTGAAACTTTAGATTCTATAATACAATTATATAATACTAATATTGATGATATAGAAGCTTTTAGAAAAGTAGTTTACAAAGAAAATCAAGATATTGTATCAAGTTCCTATGATGTTAAAGCTGGTGAATATATACTTGTTCCCAGTAATAGATGAATTTAATGCCTCAAATAATATAAATCATTTGAGGCATYAYATTTATAATA
>NZ_CP048741.1:610447-624979 GCF_018336475.1 Romboutsia sp. 13368 | reverse complement strand
ATAAAGTATTATAAATATYATTTTGTTAATTATAATTTAAATATTGTATTTCCATCTTTTATAGTTTCTAAAACTTTTATATTTTCTATATCTTCTTTATCTATTGATAATATATCTTTATCAATTATTATTAAATCTGCTCTTTTTCCTACTTCTATAGATCCCTTTGTATCTTCTTCAAAGTATTGATAAGCTCCATTTATAGTAACTGCTTTTATAGCTTCCATAACTGATATTCTTTGATGTTCACCTAAAACTCTACCAGATTCTGTCTTTCTATTTACAGCATTGTGTATACCTAATATTTGGTTAGGCATTTTTACTGGTGGATCTTGATGTATTGTAAATTTGATTCCTTTTTCTAAAGCCCATCCCATTGGAGATATATTTTGAGATCTTTCTGGTCCAAATACTTGATCATGGTGTAAATCTCCCCAGAATCTTACGTGATCGTTAAAGAATGTAGGTACTGCACCAACTTCTATTATATCATCCATTTGGTCTTTTCTTAATGCTTGACAATGAACCATAACTGGTCTTAATTCAGCACCATGTCCAGTTATTTCTATAGCTTTTTTATAGCATCTTAAGAATTGAGCACAAGCTTCATCACCATTTACATGTGTATGAACTTGTAAATTTCTGTTTATACAGTCAACGTAGTATTGAGTCACTACTTCATCWGWTTGAGTTCCATATCCACGGTAATCTTTAGGTTGTCCTTCTGGWACAACATGATATGGCTCACTTAACCAAGCTGTAAATCCTTGTGGAGAACCGTCTAACCAAGTTTTAGCACCTGCTAATTTATAATGGTTTTTATATTCTCTTTTTGGTGTTCCTTCATCATTCATTATTTGCATAGTAACAGGTTGAGTAGCAAGTCCTACTATATCTATAATTAATCTACCTGTATTAGCACAAGTATCTAATATATGAGTGTATCCATTTGCTAATTCAACTGATGCATCTTGAGTTGTAGTTATACCTAATGATGCATATAACTTTTGAACTCTTTCAACAGCTCTTAAAACATCTTCAAATCCTGGAGCTATTACTATCTTTTTCTTTTCACTATCTAATATAGCATTTTCTTCTAAAACTCCATTTGGTTCTTTAGAATCAGGAGAAACTGTTCTTACAACTCCACCTTCTGGAACTTCATAGTYTTCCCCTACATACCCGTATAACTCTAAAGCTTTAGAGTTTACACAAGCTAAGTGACCAGATGCATGAGATACTGATATAGGTATTTCTTTACTTACTTTATCTAAATCAAATTTTGTAGGATGTTGACCATCTTCAAACTTTGTATTATCGTATCCAAATCCTATTAACCATTTATCACCTTGTGGAGGATTTTCTTCTAACTCTTTCTTTAACCTTTCTAATAACTCTTCTTTAGAAGTTACATGTCCTAAAGTAACTATCATTAAAGTTTGAGCTGTTGCTATTACATGTCCATGTGGATCTATAAGTCCTGGTAACATAGTTTTACCTTCTAAATCTACAAGTTCTGTATTGTCATCCTTTAACGCTAGTATTTCTTCATTACTTCCTACTGCTTTTATTAATCCATTTTCAACTAATACTGCTTCTTGTATAGATTCATTTTCATCTACAGTTATTATGTTTCCGTTAAAATAAAGTTTTCTTTTCATCTTAATACATCTCCATTCGAATAAGCAAAGTTTAATACTTTGCTTATTTAATAAATTAGCTTAAATATGTTTAAAATCTTTAATGAATTAAGCAGCTTTATTATTTTTGTTAGTATTTAATTTATAAACTTCCCAATGCTTAAATGTAAATATTGCTAATGCAGTTACATTTATACCAGAAAGTACAAATAATAATAAGTCAACTGCTTCAAATACAACGTTAGCTCCAAATACTGCTAATGTTCCTGCAGCTATTACTAAAACTAAGTATATTGCTATGTTTTTATTTGCAGAATTCTTTTTAAATAATTTAGTTGTGTAGTAGAAAGATCCAAGTATTGTAGTTAAAGCTGATAATACTGTGAATGCACTTAAAACTACTAATCCAAATATTCCAACTACATGCTCTGCAGTATTGAAGTATCCACCTAATCTAGTTACTGTATCAGCTGCAGTTCCATCAGCATTTAATAATGCTAAAGTTCCATGTTCTACTCCATAAGAAGCTATATATGATGTTACAACTATAGAAACAAATATAAGATTATCAATTTTTTATAACTTAAGTCAATNGATGATTTTCATAGTTTTTTTATAAATTTCAATAAATTCTATTTTCCTTGAAAAATTCAATATTCAGGTATATTATTCAAWTTTTAAACTTTCATTGAAAAATTCAATATTCAGGTATATTATTCAAATTTTAAACTTTCATTTATAATTTTTGTACATGTTAGTGTTTTTTCTATCCGATCTAACATATCGATTTTATCACTTATTACTATCTCACTATCTTTATTCCAAAGGATTTCAAAGAACTCATCACATATATTTTTAAACTCACTATCTTTTATAATTGCATAATCATTATGATTTTCTCTAGGATTAATACTAATCATTTTTAAAGTTTTAGATAAATATATCGAAGGATCTTGAGTATCTTTAAATGCTTCTACAAAGTCTCCATCTATTAATTTAATTTCAACATTGTCATATTCTTCTATTATCTTTTTAATATAATTTATATGTCTTTCTCTTTGCTCAAAAGTTAATTTTACAGGTATATTAAAGAAGTTAAGTTCTCCTACTGAAATATACTTTCTTATATCTAATTCATAAATTAATACCTTTAACTTAGATTTATATATAACATTTTGTAAGAGCATATTTATTTTTTTTAATTCATCTAAAACCTCTTCATTATATCCAAATATAGACTCTGATATTTCTTCAAATAAATCATAAGGCATAAAAAGTTCATTCATATGGCCTATTAACCATCTTAAATCTTGGTTCATAATATACTGAAGATATGTTCTTTTTCTTATAATATCTAGTGCTGATTTGACCTCAATTATGGGTTTTGCCTGATTTTTTAATATATCTTCTAAGCTATAATAAATTTCATCTACGATATGCTTATCTTTCGACATATTTGTAAATAAACATCGTTTATCTTTTGTATATATTGCAGCATGAAATATCCTGTCTTTTATCACAGATATAATTGCATTACAATCAACTTCACAATTAAATATTTCAAAGTTTATTTCAGGATATGTCGTTATCATATTAATAATCATTATAGTATTAAATACTATATCTGAATCCTGAATATCAAATCCCATTAAAAGTCTGACCCTAATATCGTGTGATGTATTTCCTGCCAAATCCTTCTTCATATCAGCTATTGCCATTTTATCACTATTATTTAATCTATATAAATCTGCACTTATTATTAAGTCTACCTTATCAGAATTGCTCATAAATAAATTTGCATCTTTTGATAAATACTGTTTTCTAAGTCTTGGATTTATATGTGTCATACTATTATAGCTATCTTCAGAATGTGTTTTTTTGTACAAATTAGGTACACTCTTTTTAGCTGTATACATATATGCTTCTTTTAAACTTTTCTCTAAGTACTGCGCTAAAACACTATTACTTTCTAAGTTTTCATCTATTTCAAAATAATCTTTTAATTCTTGCATATGTGACATATTCAAAGAATCGACTATAAACTCAGAAGTTATTTTGCAAACATCTGATATGCTCTTTTGAGTAGGTAGATTCTTTCCGGTTATCCACTTACTTATATAAGAAACATCATATCCTAACACCTTAGCCAATGAACTTTTTTTCTGTTTTGATAAATGTAATAATTTTTCTAATAATTTTCCGAATGTAATATTTTTCAATTACTTCAACCTCCATTAATTATTTTAAAGCTTATTATATAATTAAGATAATAAAAACGTAATTCTAAATATATAGAATTACGTTTTTTTNNAATATATTTTATAAAAAGTAAATATAATTTATTAAAACTAATTTTATTAAGAAGGTACATATTTATGTAAAGATTATCCATAAGATAGTAAAAATTAATAATATTTTATTTGCTATAATTAAAATATATAATAAATAAATTAGAAAACGTTATCAAAAATATTAAACAGGGGGGAATATTTGATGAACGGAANNNAGTACAATGATGTCTTTAGGAGGAATTGTTGTAACTCTTATAGGTTTACCTGTTTATTCTTATATGACTAAAAAGTATGCTAACTCTAACGATAACATAGATAAAGCTGCTTAATATAATAAAGAGCGTAGACAAAGTCTACGCTCTTTTATTGTTTATAATCTACTCCCATTATCAACCCAATCTTTAGCTTCTTTTACATTAAACTCAGAAGGAATTGAAACTTTACTTCCATCAGTTCTTAACTTATCAATATTAGACCAAGCTGCAGTTCCTTCATTTTTAATAGGTCTATGTGCTTTTAATCTTTTGTTATGTTCTCCACTTAATGGTTGTGTTTTTTTACTTTGCAAAATCTTCACCTCTTTCTTTTGTTTGTTTTTATTTTTTACATTTATAAGTTTAAAAATACTGGAGATTATATGTTATTTGCAATTTGCCTTAAAGTTTCTTCTAAATTTAAGTTTCCATATCCTTCAAATGTGTTTGGATAAGTATAAATTTCCTTTTTTGTTGCTCCTAACATTAGATATGTTTTTAAAACTTGTGTATATAATACAATTTTACTATCTGGTTCTTGAGTTGATATATAATCTATTATTACTGCTAATACTCCTGCTACCATAGATGAACTTACTCCAGTTCCTGTTGCTGTTGTATAATTATTGTTATTATTAGGTGCTATAATATCCACCCCTGGTGCTACTATATCTGGTTTTATAGGACTAGTTCTTAGCGAACCATTAGAWGAACCTATCCAYATACTATCAGTTCTATCATTAAATCCTCCAACAGTAATTACATTTTCAGNTAGTTGCAAAAAACGTTATAGTTGATTCTGAAGTTGGATTTATAAATCTAGTTTCATCAGAAATTAAATTTTTATTTGGTAAATATACATCATATTCACCTTTTATAATAAACTCTGGATATAATCTTAAAGTCCAAATTCCAGGCTTTACATCTTTTAATCTAACTATAAGTTCTAAATTCCCAGATTGCAACCAAGGATATATATAACTCAATTCATAACCTGTATCTTCTAAATTAAATCTTCCACTATATGAAAAATTATCTGGTGCATAATTTATTGTATAGCTCATTTCACCTGATGGAGATATAATTGATGCACCAATTTTATCTGGACCACTTGGACATAATATTATATCTAAGTTAGTTTGTTCACCCACTTGTATTATTATATCTTGATATTTATCAGCACTTTGTATGTTACCCTTATAATGTATATCTGAATTTCCTTCATTCCCTGCACCACTTACTACTATATATCCTGATCTATTTAAATAATTAAATGTATCTAATAAAGAAGCTTCTATTGCAGTTCTAGATCTTTCTCCTAMWGTAATGTTTATTACTATTTTTCTATTTAATCTATCTGCTAATTCAGTTACATATTTAATACCTGCTAAAAAATCAGAAACTTGATAGTTTACTTTTCCTTCTTTATAATATCCTGTATAAGATCTTAATTTAACTATTACTAACTCTGCTCCTCTAGCTACTCCACCATATCCATTGTTTGAATTTCCAAGTCCTGCTGCTATACCTGCTGCTATAGTACCTGTTCCTATTTCATCTATACTTAAGGTAGGATTGTTTTGCCTTATTGCTTCATTTATTTCTTCTCTAGTAAACTCACTTCCAAATAAATACCCCTCTGGTGCTTCTTTAGCTGTACTTTCTTGGTCCCATATTGATACAATTTTTGTGGTTTGATCTTGGTTTATAAAATCTGGATGCAAGTAATTTATTCCCGAATCTATTATTGCAATTAATACATTTTCTCCTGTTGGGGTTATATATGGATTGTTGTATATATAGTCTGTACCTGCTGCTGACCTTACACTTTCTCCTTGGCTTAAATTATTGGTTATATTTATTAATGAGCTCATAGGATTAGATATTTCCCACCAAGATATAGTTTTTAAATTAGATAGTTTTTCTTCTTCAAAATTATCTTCTACATAAATAACCGCCATTAAATTATTCAATATAATATATCTATTTATTAAATTTTGTTGTAGTTCTGATTCAAAATCTTGTATAGATGTGTTATATATTACAATATAAGACCTCTCCATAACATCCCCCTATCTTAATTGTTCAAAAGCTCCTCTTATATTTAAAATGCCATATCCATAACTTTCATTAGGATAAGATATATCGCTTTCTCTAGTTGCTCCAGTTTTTAAATAAGTTGCTATATTTTGTACAAATGCTTTTTCAGGGTATATATTATCAACTAAAATATACTGTAAAAATAATGCAACAGATCCAGCAGTATAAGAAGCAGCTGCAGAAGTTCCAGTTATCATTGCATATCTATTTCCTGGATAAGGTGCAATAATGTCAACTCCTGGAGCTAATATATCTGGCTTTTGTGATGAATCTAAAAGAGGACCTCTCGATGAAGATGGCCATATAGTATTATTTTTAGTGTCATATGCTCCTACAGTAATAGCATCTTCATAAGTTCCTGGATAGTTTATTGTTGATGAAGGATTACTTTGTGAAAATCTAGTTCCTGGCTTTAAAAATGCTCTATTTTCTAAATAAGCATTGTATATACCATTTGTTATATAAGACCCTATTAATCTAATTCTCCATGTTCCTCTTTTTGCATTGATTAAACTAATATTTATTAATTGCTGACCTGATTCAATAGTTGGATATGTTGAATATATTAAATAAGATGTTTGATCAAGGTCGAATAATCCGTAAACAACATTATAGGCAGATGCTTGAGAAGTTTTACTAATTTCTTCACTTGGAGAAATTACTTCAACATCTACGTTATCTGGTCTATCTATCCATATTTGTATAGTAACTTCATCTTCATCTTCTTCTATTTCTAGTTCTATATCTTGTTGATCCCCTATAGATCTTACTACTCCTGAAGTATGAGTTTGTGCATTTCCTTCATTTCCTGCTCCTTCTACAGCCATAATTCCTCTTAAAAAAAAGAATTTATTTCCTATAGTTCTAGAAGTTATAGCTACTTGTTGATTACTGCCTAATCCAAGATTAAAAATTAAAGGCCTATTAAGTTCTAAGGCTTTATTATATATATAAGCCATAGCCGCATACAATAATGAACTAGTATAGTTTCCATCTAATTTTGCAACTTTTACAATTATAAGTTCTGCATCTGTTGCTACTCCTTGATATCTACTATCTCCATTTCCTAGTCCACAACAAATTCCACTTAACATAGTACCTATGCCTTCTTCATCTGTAGATAAACTTTTATCATTTTCTCTTATTGCTCTATTTATATCTTCTCTAGTATACTCAGTTCCTATTTTATATCCACTAGGAGGATTTCCTTCTTTAGTTTGGTCCCATAAATAAACTATTTTAGAAGTTCCATCTGGATATATAAAATCTTCATGTAAGTAATCAATTCCAGAACTAAAAATAGCAATAATTACTCCTCTTCCTGTTACATTTATATTAGGGTTATTTTTAAAAAAGTTAGCTCCTATTTCTTCATTTCCTACTACCCCACCAAAAGTTCCCTGAGTTACTTCTCCTAATTGAGCCAACCTTAAGGGAGGATCTATTCTTTCTCCAGATTCCAAGTTTAATATATCATTTATCTTTTCTAGCTGATTTATAGGTAAATATAATAAACCAAAATTATCACCAATTTCATATAATCTATAGTTTATTCCTAAATCATTTAATTCATTTTTAAAATTTTCATCATAAAATACATTTGCTACTGGTATTAAGTTATTTTCTATCTGTCTTTTCATACGTTTTATTTTTTTTCTATAAAGTCCATAATCTGAATTATTATTAGAAATAGATGTTAAATCTAAATTAGATAAATCTAAAAATCCATATCCACTTGCGTTATTTGGATATATATCTCCTTCTCTTCTTCTAGCATAAGTAGTAATCATTGATTTTGTTTTTTGGTCATATAAAAATAAATCATTTCCCTGTACAATTCCCCATTGTAAAAGTAAAGCACAAGTACCTGTCACATGAGGTGTTGCCATACTAGTTCCAGTTAATGCACCAGTTATGCCTCCTGGTAGGTACGAAACTATATCTTCACCAGGCGCTAAAATTTCTGGTTTAATTATGCCACCATCTACATCCCCTCTACCTGAAAATATAGAAACTACATCTGTTCTAGAATTAAAACTTCCTACAGTTATTACTTTACTTGCAGTTCCTGGTACAGTAACAGTTAATTCATTTGTAGGCTCTAAAAATCTAGTATCTTTAGTTATTCCTTCTGATGTTGGCAAATATATATCTACATTTCCTTCTATTATTTTTATAGGTGTAAATTCAATTTGCCAAATTCCTGGTATTATTGTTGTATCTGATTTTAATTCAATACTTATTCTTCTAGTTAAAGAATATGGTTCTATAGGATAAAAAAATCCATTTATTCTAGTGTTTGATATAATATTTTTTACTTGACCAGAGTCTTTAGATATAGGTTGTGTTCTTCTATTATTTGGGCTAACTAAGGTTACGGTAAAATCATCTATAAAAGATGGCCAAATATTTATATTAACTATCGTTTCATTTTCCCCTACTTCTACTTCCACTTGGGTAGGATTATTTTCATTGTTTTTAATATTTATTCTTTGATGACCTGCTTTGGCTGCATTGTTTCCTGCTGCAACTACTATATTATTTTTCCAAAAACCACACATTTGATCTATATATTGTTCAAACAAAGAACCTCCTCTGTGAGAACCTTCATTACTTCCGTAACTTACATTTATAGCTATTGGCATTTTTAGTTCTAATGCTCTGTCTAATACAAATTTTAAGGCTCTCATAAACTCTGTACTTCTTGAAAAAACATCTGTAGTTCTATTTCCTACTCTAACAGCTATAATCTGTGCTTCATTTGCTATAGAACAAGCAATRCCYCCTACATGAGTTCCATGCATAGCAGTAGTTGATATTGGTATGTTCATATTACCATTTATAGCATTGTTTATATCTTCATTTGTATATAGTGTTCCTTGTGTAAAACCTTCTGGAGGATTTCCATTTATAGATTGGTCCCAATAGTAAAGTATCTTAGATTTACCATCTGCATCTTTAAATATAGGTAGGTTATAGTCTATACCTGAGTCTATAAGACCTAGTAAAACTCCTTTACCAGTTAGATTTGTACGTTCTTTAAATTCAGTTATTCCTGTGCTTGAAAAACTTTGTTCATCTTGAGTTTCTAGTATAAATGGTTTTTCTACATATTCTATTTGAGTATAATTTAGTAAACTATTAACCTTTTCTGGAGTATCTGCAGTTATTATGGCATAGTTATATCCAAGAAGTTCTACGGTTACTCCTAATTCTTGTTCTAAAAAACTTATATCTCCATTATATTTAACTATTACTTCATACTCCACAAATTTCACCTCCATAATTCTAAATAAAAATATTTCACTATAATATATGTGTATTAATAATATTTTTATTATATAATACATATATTAGTTAAATTTCAAAATTTATTTTAAGGGGTGTGTTATTTTGAAAGAAAAAAAGTTTTATTTAAACATAATTCTTACGGTGGTTGTATCATATATATTAATTAAATTTATTGATAATTATCGATATTTCTTTAATATAATAAATTTGCTATTTTCACTTTTAACACCATTTGTAATAGCTTTTGTTATAGCTTATATATTTAATCCAATAATTATTTTCCTTGAAAAAAATTTAAGATTTAAAAGAATACAATCTCTACTATTTACATATGGATTATTACTAATAATAATTATTACATCTATAGTCTTTACTGTACCAATTATTTTAAATAATATAATTGATATAATAAATCAAACACCTTTGTATATTGATAAAACTCAAGTATTTTTAATAGAAATTGGACAAAGCTTAAAAAATATAGATCCTAATACACTAAAAGATATAGGAGATAGTATTATGGAATCATTACCTAAATTAAGTACTTTATTTGCAGGTTATTTAGGTCAAATATTTAATACTACATTCTCAGTTGGAAAATTTATAATCCAATTTATTCTAGCATTTGTAATATGTTTTTATATTCTCCTTGAAAAAGAAGATTTCTTATTATTTACTAAAAAAACTGTATATGTTGTTCTTGGTAAAAGGTATGGAGATTTTACTTTAGAAGTCTGCTCTACTTTAAACTCTAATATAGGCAAATATTTTTCTGGCAAGCTACTTGATTCATTTATAGTCGGTGTTTTATCTAGTATTGGACTATATTTTATAAAATCTCAATATGCATTACTATTTGGTACACTAATGGGATTTATGAATTTGATTCCTTATTTTGGTCCATTTATTGGAATAGCTACAGTTTTTTTAATAAATTTATTCTATAATCCAATTATAGCTCTTTTATCACTTATATACTTATTATTAGTTCAACAAATAGAAGTTGCAGTTATAGAACCTAAAATTGTTGGAGGCCAATTAGGTCTTAGTCCATTTTTGACTATAATGGCAGTTACAGTAGGCGGTGGATTCTTTGGAATTCCAGGTATGATTTTATCTGTACCTATAATAGGTGTTATAAAAATATATATAGTTAAGTTTGTAGAGTATAAATATAAAGATATTAAATAATTAGATTTATAAGGAACAGTCTCTTTTAATATATGATTTTATTATTTGAGTTTGTTCCTTTTTAATTATTATTTTTTAATTGCCAATATATATTTAATATGAATATAAATATTANTANTATTTATAGTAATGTTAATAAAATATGTATACTAAATTATAAAAAATGGTGATTTTATGAAAAAATTATTTATAGTCTTATGTATTTTATTTAGCTCATTATTTTGTATAAATCCAATAAAAGAACTAATATATGCAAATGCTAATAATAAAGTAAATCTAGTCGTTGATTTAACTTTAGAACAAGCTAAAGAACTTCTCATAAAATACAACAATAAGGTTGATTATATATATCAAGGAGATGCAAATGATTTTGAATATCTAAAATTAAAAAAACTTCAAGGATATGTTTTTTTACCAGATGTGGATACTGACATAGGATACTTTGTTGATAAACAAACTTCAAATATATACTTTTTCCACCCAAGCGGATATTTAGAATTAGTAAAATAATTAATAATAGAGCTTAGATTAAAATATATTAATCTAAGCTCTATTTATAAATATCTAATATTAAAATCATCTTTATTAGTTAATTATTTATTACTTCTTAAGTATTTTCTTCTATCTTTTTATTTAGTCTTCCTAACATATTTTTTGAAAAATTAGATATATCACTAGGAACACAATTACTTGTTGCAAGTAAACTATAAATTTCTAGAGCCCTTTTATAGTCTCTTTTTCCAGCATAAGATTTAAAAGCTTCTTCTGATAAATCTCTACATATTTTACTTATTCTTTCATATCGTCTTTTCAATCCTATCGCCCCTTTTGCATTAGAATATATAAATATATATGTTTATTTATATACGTTTATTCTAATCGGCTAGGCGTATATATCAGAAAACTCTATTCTTATTTTATCTACTCTATCTAAATCTTTCTCATATGTATCTATTGATTCTTTTATACAAGTTCTATTAGGTATTTTTATATTAAATTCTGTCCATTTCTCTATTTCACTATCTACAGTTACTTCACCACCATGTAATTTTACAAGTGATTTAACTAAATATAATCCAATTCCTGTTCCTTCTTTAATTATACTTCTTTTATCATTTAATCTTACATATTTTTCAAATATTTTATCTATATTGTCTTTAGATATACCAATTCCATTATCATTAACTTTTATATTTACAAACTCATTATTATGAGTTATTGATAATATAATTTTTCCACCATTACTTTTCCTAAACTTAACAGCGTTTGATATTAAATTTAATATGATTCTTTCCATCTTTTCCATATCAAATGAAATAATAAGTTCTTCTATATCTGTATCGAAAACTATTCTCATATTATTAGATTTAACAAATGGTTCTATGGATTCACATATATCTTCTATAAAATATATTATATTAGCATTTATAGGACTATAATTACTATGGCCTAAATCAATTTTATTATCATCTGATATATTATTGACAAGCTTTAATATTCTATATGAATTTTGATTTATTATCTTTAAATATTTTTCCATATCATCATATGAAACATTCTTATTATTTTCTATTTTTCTATTTAACAATTGCACTGAGCTGAATATAAGATTTAAAGGTGTTTTAAATTCATGTGTTAAATTAGACAAGAAACTTGCCTTAGATAAATCATATAGATTATCTTCTATATCAAACCATACTACAACCTCATTATCTCCAACTTTTTTACTATTAAGATTAAATTTTTTACCTCTGAAATTAATACTTATATTATCTGAGCTATTTTCTAAGGTGTCTTTAACTAATCCTTTTATATCAATGTTTTCTTTTATATGTTCAAGACTAATATCTATGTTATTATGATAATTAATGTTAGTTTCACTTATAATTAATCTATTATTTTCTAGTTCTGCAATAATAAAAGGACGAGGATTTTCAAATAATATATTTTTATATTTATCCACGTTCTATTCCCCCTACATAAATTCATAAACTAATACTTGTTGTAAAATCTCCATATAATTGAATTGTAGCACAACATTTTTTAATATTCATCATTTAATTTATTTTTATATTGACAAAAGGAGATTAGTAATTTTACCAATCTCCTTTTAATTATATTTTTTTACATTTATTATATTACTTTGTTTAGAGAATTTTCCATATTTACTTCCAACCACGTAGATATCCATATCATATTCTTCTTTTAGAGGAATATCTATAGAATTATCTTGTATATTGTTTTCATATAATACAAATCCATTTTCTACATTATTATCTTTTACATATATGCTATATGTAATATCTTTAATATCGAGTCTATCCCATGTAAGAGTTAACATATTGTTTTCATTATCAATTTCTTCAACTAAATTTTCAATAGTTTCATCTTCTATATTATCTAGATTTGGTAATATATTAACTACATTACTAGGCTTAGTAGATATATTATTATTATCCTTACCTACAACATATAAGCTTAGGTTTGGAATATTATCTTCAAATAAATCTACTTCTATTTTAGTACTCACTCTATTATCAGATATTTTACTTTCATCTACTTTAATATAGTCAAATAACTTATAATCTAAATCACCTAAAGAATTATTTTTTAAGAATATTTCATAATTATTTATATCTTTTATATAATCCCATGAAATATCTATAGATAGCTTTTCATTAATTATTTCATAATTTACTTGTATATTTTCAATAATTCTATCAATTATAGATTCTTTCTCTACTTTTATAGTTATTATTTTTTGTTTATTTCCACAAGTTATCCTTACTTTTTCAGTACCTTCTTTTAATCCTACTATAGTTCCATCCTTTTCAAGACTTATTGCATAATCAATTGGAACCTTTCTATCAACTAGCTCATATTTAATTTTTCCATGTTTTAACCCTCTTGGCGAAGTTGTAATCTTAGGATTTAATTTTTTAGTTTCTTTTTCATATATTTTAATAGTACTAGGTATATTTATTTTTGCTATCTTAGCTTGAATATTATAATCAAATACAGTTTCTTTAGTTCCAGCTTTTATATATAAACTAGCCTTACCTACACCTACAGCCTCTACAGTATTACCTTTAATCTTTAAAATATTTTCATCACTGCTTTCATATATGACAGGTTCTTTCTCTTTAAATTCATCATAATCTACTTCTACTTCACTATTTATTCTAGCCGATTGACCTACATATTTTATATCATTATCTAATGTAGCAATTAAACTTTCAACCTTTGGATTTACAACCTTAATATTAATCTTTTTTAATATTCTTGAGTTCTTCATAATCCCTATAACTGCAGTACCTTCTTTATTTGCTGTGACTTCATTTTCATTTATATTTACTATGTTAGAATCATCTAAATTCTTAAAGTAAATATCAGGAGTTTTTGCATAAGATGGTAAAATTATATATTTTCCAGTAGATAATGTTACTGTATCATTTAATTTCATGACAAACTTATCTATATCCTTAATATAATCACCATCTTTTATCTCAATTTCTACACCTTTTACCATAGGTGTAATAACTCCAAATTTAAATAAGTAATACTGTGCTATTAATATTACTGGTATAATGAGTATTATTTTATAATTTATATCCTTTATGCTTTTCATATAAACACTTCCTTTAGGAATACAATACTTTATTTAATATATTTAATATTTGTATACTATTATCCTTTTAAAAAATATATTTTTATAAATTTTCATAATTCGATTATAACCCATAATTTTATATTTTTATACATTAT
>NZ_CP048741.1:610244-610425 GCF_018336475.1 Romboutsia sp. 13368 | reverse complement strand
TTTAATATATTTAATATTTGTATACTATTATCCTTTTAAAAAATATATTTTTATAAATTTTCATAATTCGATTATAACCCATAATTTTATATTTTTATACATTATTCAATATATACTAAATACAATAATATATAAATATTTATACACTTTTTAGGACATAATAAATCAGTATAAATAATCA
>NZ_CP048741.1:609610-610239 GCF_018336475.1 Romboutsia sp. 13368 | reverse complement strand
GGTGTAAAATGGATAATTTGAAAGAAATATTATTAAAGGAGATTCCAAATTTCAAAGAATTTTCTTTAAAATTTTTTAATGGCGAGATTCCTAAATTAGAATATAAAAGATTTTCAGGTGGATATGGTGTTTATGCTCAAAGAGACCAAAAGTCATTTATGATAAGACTTAGAGTGTCTTCTGGAGTTCTTACTCGTTCACAACTTCATACAATATATCATATGGCAAGTAAACATAATTTGAGCCATATACATTTAACAACAAGACAAGCAATACAATTACATGGACTAAATATTGATGATGTTTGTGATATCATGGAAGAAGGAATTAAAAATAGTATATTTACAAGAGGTGCTGGTGGCAACTACCCAAGAAATGTRGGYTTATCTCCTCTATCGGGTGTTGATCYTAACGAAGCTTTTGATGTTACTCCATATTCTGTTGCAACTGATAATCACTTCATAAGTAAAATTACAACTTATAAATTACCTAGAAAACTTAAGGTTTCTTATTCTAGTTCAGACAATGATTTAGCTCATTGTACAGTTCAAGATTTAGGATTTGTAGCAACTATAAAGGATAATAAACCTTATTTTAAAGTATTCTTAGGCGGTGGACTTGGAAAAAAT
>NZ_CP048741.1:608941-609550 GCF_018336475.1 Romboutsia sp. 13368 | reverse complement strand
GAAGGTATGACAAAAATGTATATGGAGCATGGTGATTATGATAACCACAATAGAGCAAGAGTAAGGTATATGGTCGATAATCTTGGAGAAGAAGAATTTTTAAAACTATTTAAAGAATATGTTGAAAAGGAAAAAGAAAAAGGTGGACTTGATCTTTATCCACAGCCAATAAGATATTTTGATAGTGGTACTAATTTAAATGAAACTAGTCCAAGGTTATTTAAACAAAAACAATCTGGAAGATATTCAGTTTATATCCATCCAGTTGGAGGTATTTTATCTGTAAAAGATTTAAAATCTTTATTATATGAACTTGATAAATTCAAAAATCCTATGATTAGGCTTTCTATGTCAGAAGGAATGTATGTATTAAACTTAGATGGAAATGAAGCAAAAAAACTATTGGATATAAGTAAAGCATTTAGTGGTGATACTACTATAGAAAAAAGTAGTGCTTGTATTGGTATTCCTCTTTGTCAAATGGGTATACAAAACAGTCAACAAATGCTTCGTGATATTATAAATTACTTTAAAGAAAATGGATCTGAAAAAGTATTAAATGCAATTCCTAGAGTACAAATATCTGGTTGTCTAAATTCCTGTGGTGTT
>NZ_CP048741.1:603180-608723 GCF_018336475.1 Romboutsia sp. 13368 | reverse complement strand
TCTTACTCTTGAGTTTAATAAAAATCTAATTGATCAAATKAAAAATCTAAAAATAYTACTTAAGTATAAAATATATGATTTTATTTTTAAACTATATTTATAAAAAAATATCTCAAAGTACTAATAATATTTTAATACTTTGAGATATTTTATCTACTTAATTTCTACATTATATTTTTCAATTAAATTATCTAATATATTACTTTGCTTTTCATATCCTAAAGTATATACTAACTCTTCCTTTATAGTGTCAAAGTCTTCATACTTTTCATCTGTCTTTTTAATTATATGGTATCCATAATCAGTCTCTACTACCTCTGGATATATTTCACCATTTTTTAATGAAAATGCAGCTTTTTCAAAAGGCTCTACCATTTGACCTTTGCTAAAGAAATCTAAATCTCCACCTTTTTCACTACTAGTATCTTCTGAATATTCTTTAGCTAATTGAGCAAAATCTACTCCTTCTTTAGCTTGTTTTAATATATCTTCTGCTTTTTCCTTATTCTTTTTCTTTTGTTCATCACTTACAGAATTTCCTTCATCATCTGTATTTTTAATTAGTATATGAGATGCTCTAACTGTTAAAAATTCGTCCTTGTTTTTATTATAATAATTTTCTGCTTCTTTTTCAGTTACTTCTGATTCTTTTCCTATATATTGAACAGCAATTAATTCTTTTTCTAATTCTTTTAATATATCTTCTTTAGGAATATTACATTTATTTATTAAATCATCTTCTGTTATATTGTAAGTTTGCTCTAAACTTGATATTAAAGAAGAATATTCACTTTCTACATCTTCTTTTTCAACCTTTATTCCTTCTGCTTTACCTTCTAAATATAATACCTCTGTTGTAGTCATATAATCTATCATACTAGCTTCATAAGCATCTATTTCTTCATCAGTCATTTTAGTTTTTGCATTTATATAAAATAAAGGCTCTATTTTTTGTCTAAGTTGTTCACCAGTTAATTTTGTATCTCCAACTGTTGCTATAACCTTGTTACTTCTATAATTTCTTGATGTTGCAGGTAATACTCTTCCTACAGATTTTCCATATGTAAATCCTAAACCTAAACAAATACATCCTACAACAGCCATTGCAATTATAGATTTACCATGTTTAAATTTTTTTAATTTACTTTTAGTATTATTTTCTACTGATTCTTCAGTATTTATTATTTCTGAGCTTTTATCCTCTTTATTATCTACAACTTCTTCAGTTAATTCATCATTATTATTTTCTGTTTTTTCTTCTATAGAAGATTCTATTTTTGATTCTTCATTTTCTTTTGATATTTTTTTATCTTCAGACATTTCTTCCTCCTAAAWATTWTTTTATYTTCAGACATTTCTTCCTCCTAAAAATTAAACTTAGTTTTATATTACAATATGTATAATTAAATTGTGTGAATAAATTTTGAAAGTATCATGAATTTAAAATGAATTTAAATATTTCTTAAACTATATCTTATTTCATATCTTCCAACTTTATTTTCCTTATATTTAAGCATATTAGTTATTTCCATTTTACTCTTATTTAAATACTTCGAGCAATCATCTAATGATTTAAATACTTCTATTACTTCACCCTTAGTATTTAATAATTCAATTTTCTTTTTTCCACCTCTTTTAATTATAGATTTATATTTTCTATAATATCCATCATATTCATTATCTAAAGATTCAAATTTATAGTGCATTTTTATAGGATCTATTTTATGGTTTGATAATATTTCATCTCTTTTAATTTCAGATATATTTGCATCAAATATTTTGTTATTTAGTTCATTAAATATTTCTAGTGGACTTTTCTTATTATTTATATAATCATTATTAAATTCACTTAATTTTAATTCTTTACTTAAATATTTTATAGCTTCTCCTAAATAATCTGTATGACCATATCTTAAATTTTCTGCTATATACTCAACTGGTATTTTTAAATTTTTACTACACTGTTTATATGTATCATATATTGTTTCTTCATTTGTATATACATCAATTACCTTTAAAGCTTTTCCTCTTTTTATTTTTGCATCTAATATGTACTNATATACATCAATTACCTTTAAAGCTTTTCCTCTTTTTATTTTTGCATCTAATATGTACTTTTTATCATATTCATCAAATTCTGCTTCTGCTTCTGCTTCTGCTTCTGCTTCTGCTTCTGCTTCTGCTTCTGCTTCTGCTTCTACTTCTGCTTCTGCTTCTGCTTCTGCTTCTGTTTTTGTTTCTGCTTCTGCTTCTGCTTCTGCTTCTAAAGCAGAGTCTATTATTTCATCTGAATTGTCAACCTTTTCAGTAATATTTTCATTTTTTTCTTCAAGTTCAATTTCAGATTTTTCTTCTACTGCTATTTCATCTAAAGTATTTATTATTTCATTATCTATTACTTCTTCTCTCTCTTCTACAATTTTACTCTCCTCTGTTTTTTTCTTAAAACGGTTAAATAACTTTTTTAACAACTTATTATTCCTCCCAAAACTACGTAATGCTTATTTATAATGTCATATAATATATTACTAAAATATGTTTTATTAGTAAACCAAAGTATACTGTAATTTTATTTTTCAATAAAAAAAGATGTATATAATTTAATTATATCATCTTTATTTTATATCGTCAATACTTTTTTTAAAGTTTTTTTATACTGTAATTTTATTTTTCAATAAAAAAAGATGTATATAATTTAATTATATATACATCTTTTTTATATCGCTACTCTATTTTGTTTTTATAAACTTAACAGCTTCCATCATTAAAGTTGATACTAAAGCTAAAGCGAAACAAACTATAAAGCTTTCTAATCCAAATGATGCTGGAATTGCAAATACTGTTCTCATAAATGGTAATAATGTTATTAATAACATTCCTAAACAAACTACCACTGCACCTAATGCATATTTATTAGTTTTAATTCCTAATTTAAATATAGTTTCTGTATTAGATCTTGATGGTAATGTTTGTAGTATTCTCGATAAAGTTAAAGTTAAAAATGCCATTGCACAGCCTAACTCTGGTGAGTTTTTCATACCTACATACTGAGCAATTATAGTTACTATACCTATTATACTACCTTTTACTAATATAGCTTTTAATGTATCTTTATCTAATATTGACTCTTTAGAATCTCTTACTGGTACATTCATTATATTTTTTTCTGGCTTTTCAAGTCCAAGTGCTATAGCTGGTAGTGAGTCTGTAACTAGATTTATGAATAATAATTGTATAGTTGTAAAAGGATTAGGTAAATTTGCAAATAATGCAAATACTATAGCAATTATCCCACCTAAGTTACCTGAGAATAAATATGTTATTGATTTTTTAATATTGTTATAAATTGTTCTTCCTGATTCAACAGCTTTAACTATAGTTGCAAAGTTATCATCCATTAAAATCATATCAGATGAATCTTTAGCAACTTCAGTTCCACTTCCCATACCTATACCAATATCAGCTTGTTTTAATGCAGGTGCATCATTTACACCATCACCAGTCATAGCACATACTTTATCTTTTCTTTGCCATGCTCTTACTATTCTTATTTTATTTTCAGGCGATACCCTTGCATATACAGATACTTTATCTAATATTTTATCTAACTTATCTTCACTTAAATCATCTAATTCTTTTCCTGTAAGTGCTAAATCACCATTTTCCATTATCCCTATATCTTTAGCTATTGCCATTGCTGTTGTCTTATGGTCACCTGTTATCATTATAGTTTTTATACCAGAATTTTTAGCATTTTTAACAGCTTCATATACTTCCTCTCTTGGAGGGTCAATCATTGCCATAAGACCTATTAATGTTAATTCATTTTCATCATCTATAGTTAACTCAACATTATTATTTACTGTTTTACTAGCAAATGCTAATACTCTTAATGCTTGATTAGAGAAATCTTCATTGATTTTTCTATATTCATCTATTATTTCATCGTTAAATTCTACTACTTCACCATTACTTAAAGCATACTTACATCTACTAAAAATAACATCTGGTGCACCTTTAGTAAACATTATAGTTTCATCATCAACTTTATTTACTGTAGACATTAATTTTCTATCACTATCAAAAGGTATTTCACCTATTCTAATATATTTTTCTCTTAGCATTTTATAATCTATGTTATTTGAAGATGCATAGTTTATAAGTGCAACTTCAGTTGGATCTCCAATTTCAATACCTTCATTATTTACATCTGAATCATTACATAAAATTGATGCTAAAGTAAGATATCTATCTTGTATAGAACTACTTGTTGCTGCTACTTCATTACCATCTACATTGTCTGCTAAAATTAAATTTTTATTTTCATAAGTATATACATCAACTACTGTCATTTTATTTTGAGTTAATGTACCAGTTTTATCAGTACATATTATACCTGTTGAACCTAATGTTTCAACTGCCGGTAACTTACGAACTATTGCTTGTTTTTTAGCCATTGTATTTGTTCCAACTGCTAAAACTATAGTTACTATAGAAGATAGTGCTTCAGGAATAGCTGCAACTGCTATAGCTATTGCAAACATAAATGAACTTGCTAAATCTCCGCCTCTCATTACTTGAACTGCAAATATCATAGCAGATAAACAACATATACCTATACCTAACTTTTTACTAAATTCATCTAGCTTTTGTTGTAACGGTGTTTGCTTGCTCTCTGCATTATCAAGTAAATTAGCAATTTTACCTACTTCAGTATTCATTCCTGTATTAGTTACAATAAATGTCCCTCTACCGTAAACTACCATAGAACCACTAAATACCATATTTTTTTGATCTCCTAAAGCACTATCTAGTGGTATTTCTTCTTCTATTTTTAATATTGGTTCTGATTCTCCTGTAATCATTCCCTCTACTATTTTTAAACTTTGAGATTCTATAATTCTACCGTCTGCAGGTACATAATCTCCTGCCTCTACAAGTACAATATCACCTACTACTAATTCTCTAGATGAAATTGTTATCTTCTCATTATCCCTTATTACTTTAGTGTATGGAATTGATAATTTCTTTAAACTATCAAGTGATCCTTCTGCTTTTTTACTTTGAACAACACTAAGTATTGAGTTTAAAGTAACAACTGCAAGTATTATAGCTGATTCTATAACTTCTCCTAAAAATACTTGAACTAAAGCTGCTATCAAAAGAATTATTACTAAAGGATCTTTAAATGTTTCTAAAAATAGTTTTATAACACTACTTTTTTCTTTTTCCTTTAATTCATTATATCCGTACTTTTCAAGTCTTTCTTGTGCCTCTTCTTTAGATARTCCCTCTAAACTACTATTTAATAATTTCATTACTTCTTGAGTATTTTTTTTGTAAAACATACACATATCCCTTTCTCATTAATTTTTTGAAAATAAAAAAGACCCTTAGCGTATATTTTGTATACGTTAAAGGTCTTGCTAACAAGTTAATACTCGCTAATCAACCGGGATATTATCCGAAGTGACGATTGATTATCACTAATGTGAAAGCTACTCCCCTTTATGGGAACTTATTTATTTATGTAWTWATTATAT
>NZ_CP048741.1:602839-603119 GCF_018336475.1 Romboutsia sp. 13368 | reverse complement strand
TTAACATAGCCTAAAATAAAAATTGGCTACTAACTTATATAAGTTTAGCAACCAATTTTTATATCTATTCATATATATCAGAAAATTCTATATTACATCTTTCTATTTTATTTTCACTTAATGTACAATCATATTTAATAGTATTGTCACAATTACATACTAAGTTTTTTGGAATAGTAAACTTAAATTCACTTCCAACACCTAACTTACTTCTTACATTAATACTTCCATTATGCATATTAACTAAAGAATGTACTAATGATAACCCTATACCACTACC
>NZ_CP048741.1:599357-600884 GCF_018336475.1 Romboutsia sp. 13368 | reverse complement strand
GTTATTTAATATGATATACATGATATCTCATCATCAGTACCCCCAATAGACACTAGTAAAAGTTAAGGATTATCCTTGCTTTTATCTAGTAAGTACTGTTGATATTATATTATGCAACTTTTTATTTTATATTCATATTTTTTTAGTTATTATTAGAAATATATTTAATATATATTATGTATTATTCATATAATATTTAAGTACAGATTTATAATCAGGAGATTTTTATATGACAGATAAATTAAACTTTTTAAAAGGAAAGATAAAAGAATATATAAAATTTAATATTGTAGGTACTAGTAACTTTATAGTATCTCAAATTTTGTACATTACACTTTTTACACTCTTTAAATTAAATTATATAATAGCATATACAATAACTAGTATACTTAGTGTTATTGCATCCTATTTTTTAAATTCAAAATTTACATTTAAAAATGAAAATTATTCAACTAAAAGGTTTTTCTTATCTATTTTAGTTTATATTTTTGAATACATACTTAATATGGGAATTATTATTCTTTTAGTACAAATATTTAATGTAAACAAAATAATAGCACCTTTAATATCACCAGTATTCTCTACTCCACCAGTATTTTTCTTAATGAGATTTGTTATAAAAAATAAAAAAATATAATATAAGGCCTATGAATTTATAATTAATATATAAATTCATAGGCCTTATTTTTAAAATAATAAATTAAATATTTTACTTAGCATTTGAGTATGCTCATTAAGTATATTAAATCCTATTAATATAAGTATTACTCCACCTACTAATTCTGCATATCCATTAAATATATCTCCTACTTTATTTCCTATAAATGCTCCAAAAAYACATACTAAAAATGTTATAATACATATTATTAAAGATGCTGGTATTATATTAACATTTAAAAATGCAAAGCTTATTCCTACTGCTAAAGCATCTATACTAGTAGCTATTGCAAGCATTATTATCTCTTTATTTGATAAATCACCTTTATCAGCTGTAGCACTAATTTCTAGTTCAGATTTTTCTTCTTTTCTTTCCTCAAAAAATCCTTTTATCATATTAAATCCTATAAATCCAAGTAATATAAATGCTATCCAATGGTCTATAGATTTTATGTAACTTTCAAAACTAATACCTAAAATCCATCCAAGAAGTGGCATTCCTCCTTGGAATAATCCAAATGCTAAAGCCATTTTTATTGCTGTAGATTTTTTTAAATTTTTAATTGTAATACCCTTTGTTATTGATACTGCAAATGCATCCATAGATAGTGCAAATCCTGTAAATATGAGTGCTATAAAATTCATATTTTTCCTCCTAAAATTTACTTTATAAACACAAAAAACGAGACTTATGCATGCTAAATAAACATGCATGAGTCTCGTTTTTTAATACTAGACCAGACCGTAGTCATTATGTTGACCTAGTAACACTTTTCGTGCAAACTACTCCCTCAGCAAAACCGAAAGTATTTTATATATTAATTAGTATAATATTATTTTTAAATAATACGATTATATACTTTTTAAATT
>NZ_CP048741.1:598768-599346 GCF_018336475.1 Romboutsia sp. 13368 | reverse complement strand
ATATAAAAAAGAGAGTGAATCCANCTCTCTTTTAGTTATATTTTATTGAGCTAATTCAAGATATCCACTTGGATGGAAGTAGTATATTTTTGCATTGTCTTTATTTACAAACATACCTAAATCTCCATCGATATCTGGTAAGAATACATATCCTTTTAATCCTTTTTCTTGTAATGCTTTAAAGTCACTTTCTGTTCCTTGATATATGTACTTAACATTAGGATTATACATTTCTAATAATTCTTCGGCTTGTTCTTTATTTAATTTATCTATAACTTGCACTTCTACATTTGTTTTATTAGTATTATTTTGTGCAAATACTGTTCCTTCTATATTATTTACTGCAACTATTCCTGCACATATTATTGATAATGTTATGATTGCTTTTTTCATATAAATCACGCCCTCTTATTTATTATTTATGTAATTTATTATCTTTTCTATGATTTAATATTATCACTAAATATTCTTAAATAATAGTTACACACTTGTTACTTTAGATTACAAATTCGTAAACATAGTTACAGGCATGTAACATTTTATACAATAARATTTATATAGAAATTATCACCTTATAA
>NZ_CP048741.1:597227-598206 GCF_018336475.1 Romboutsia sp. 13368 | reverse complement strand
GGATAGGTCAGAAATAAAATTTATAAATAATAAAATAAAAAATAGCAACTGTATTAGATATAATCTAAATAGTTGCTATTTTTTATATATAAATCAAAATAAATTTTTATTATWATTTTAATGAAGCACCTTCCCAATCTTTAAGGAAGTTTTCTATTCCTTTATCTGTTAAAGGATGCTTAGTCATTTGAGTTATAACTTTATATGGAACTGTTGCTATATCAGCACCAAGTCTTGCAGCTTGTGATACATGTATTGGATTTCTAACACTTGCAACTATTATTTGAGTTTCTATAGCATTAACATTAAATATATCAACTATTTCTTCTATTAATGAAAGTCCATCTTGACCTATATCATCAAGTCTTCCTACAAATGGACTTACATAAGTTGCTCCTGCTCTAGCAGCTAATAATGCTTGAGTTGCTGAGAATATTAATGTAACATTTGTTTTTATTCCTTTTTGAGATAATATTTTAGTTGCTTTTAAACCTTCTAATGTCATAGGTAACTTTATAACTATATTTTTATGTATTTTAGATAACTTATCTGCTTCTTCTACCATTCCTTTATGATCTAAGCTTATTACTTCTGCACTTATAGGTCCATCTACTATAGTACTTATTTCCTTTACTACTTCTATAAAATCTCTTCCTTCTTTAGCTATAAGAGATGGATTTGTAGTAACACCACATATAACACCTAATTCGTTAGCTTCTTTTATTTCTTCTATGTTTGCTGTATCTATAAAAAATCTCATAAAAACCTCCGTAATTTTTCTCTTAATTGTATTAAAATTTACCTATTCTATATTATTAACTAATAGACTTTTAATATATCATAGTTAATCGTTTTTTTCACGTTAATTTATCATTTAAATTATAAGTAAACATCCTATAATCAATTAAATTTTTCTACTATAACTAATACACCATATATTATAGTTTTCCTTTATAAACTTAATAAATATTGTTATAAT
>NZ_CP048741.1:596698-596859 GCF_018336475.1 Romboutsia sp. 13368 | reverse complement strand
TTTATATTTTTCAGTATCTTCTTTAAAGAATAAATTCATCCAAGGCCAAGTAAAGAACTCCATACTCATTGAATGAATTTCACAACTTTCATAAGTCGGGAAGTTTAATTCAGGTATTTCAATCCATCTTGATGAATAAACTTGAAAGGCATGTCCCGCTT
>NZ_CP048741.1:595416-595534 GCF_018336475.1 Romboutsia sp. 13368 | reverse complement strand
CAAGGCAGATCTGTCATTACAATTTATTTTTTTGGCTATGTTTTAATATAGTGTTGATATTAGAGGCAATTTAAATAACAAAAATGTAGGGGTATATCCATTGATATACCCCTACATT
>NZ_CP048741.1:595172-595411 GCF_018336475.1 Romboutsia sp. 13368 | reverse complement strand
ACTGCAATCTATGAGTGGTGGTTTCATATAGTCCTAGTTCCTACAGCAAGTAGGAAGGAGGTGCAATTCTATATGGAACTAATGATAAATTTTATTATAGGAACTATAAGTTCTATTTTAACTGGATTATTATCTAGTTACATATATGATAAAATAAAAAACCACTTATCTATTGGCAGTAGAAAAAGTGGTTTAGAATTTGAAGTTAAAATAAATTTCAAATTCCATAAAAAGTAATA
>NZ_CP048741.1:593363-594761 GCF_018336475.1 Romboutsia sp. 13368 | reverse complement strand
TTTTTTTCACGTTAATTTATCATTTARATTATAAGTAAACATCCTATGATCAATTAAATTTTTCTACTATAACTAATACACCATATATTATAGTTTTCCTTTATAAACTTAATAAATATTGTTATAATTATATTTAAGTTTTTAAATATATTATTGGGAGGAAAATATGTATAAATTAATAGCTTTAGATATTGATGGTACATTATTAAATAGTGAAAAAAAAATAACAAATGAGGTTTATAACTCAATTCAAGAAGCGAAAAAAAATGGAGCTAAAGTAGTTTTATCTACTGGTAGGCCTCTACCTGGCGTTACACCTTTACTTAATGAATTAAATTTAAATGATGATGGGGACTATGTAATATGTTTTAATGGTGCAGTTGTTCAGGAAGTAAAAAGTAAAAAAGTTTTATCAAATATTGAAATGTGTCATGATGACTTTATATTAATAAACAATTTAGCCAAAAAGAATAATACTCATGTTCATATAAATACACCAACTAATCTTATAATACCTGAAGAAACTCCAAATAAATATACAATACACGAGGCAACTCTTAATAATATAGATATAGTTTCTATGAAAGAAGAAGATATAGATGATGATATAACATACTGTAAGGTAATGATTATAGATGAGCCTGAAAAATTAGAAGAGGTTTTAGAAAATATACCTAAAGAGTTATTTGATAAATATACTATAGTTAGATCTGCTCCATTTTTCTTAGAGTTTTTAAATAAAAATGCTAATAAAGGGAATGCTCTTAAAGAGTTATGTAATAATATAAATATACCTATAAGTAAGTCAATTGCTGTTGGTGATGAAGAAAATGACCAACATATGATAAAGATGGCTGGTCTTGGTGTTGCAATGGGTAATGCAAGGGACAGTATAAAAGAGATAGCTAATTATGTGACTTGTAGTAATAATGAACATGGTGTGGCTAAAGTTATAGATAAGTTTATATTAAATAGATAATGTTAAATTTAATAATCGTATATATTAGTTAATTTCGTGATAGTATTATAATAAAAATAACCATACCTTAGTATTTTCAATAATTTGAATTACAAGGTATGGTTATTTTTCTAATTTACTATAAATTGTTCTTAATATATTAATAATGTGAATAAAATCATATAAAAATATCTTATTTATAGTGTACATTTTATTTTCCTTGTTCAAGTTCTTCTATCAGTTTAAGTATCTGAGGAGAAATTCTTTCTCGTTGTTTTTTAGTAATATATTTATAAGCTGGNATTATTTATTACAAGCATAATTGGTGTATTATTTTATAATACATTAAGTTTGTTTATGGTTTTAGTAACAGTTTTAGTTTTAAGTTTCTATCTTGTAAATGTATTTATTAATGGATATAAATTTTATATTAACATAAG
>NZ_CP048741.1:593015-593336 GCF_018336475.1 Romboutsia sp. 13368 | reverse complement strand
TATKMANGGGTCTGTAAAATAAAGTGTGTATTCTTCCAAAAAGTGCGATAATTAAATTAGATTATCCGAAGGAAGGTGCACACTTTTTATGTTAAACAAAAGTGAAATTTTAAAGAAACTTATACAAGAATACGATGTTAAAACAACAAGAGATGTACAAGAAATGTTAAAAGATTTATTTGCAGAAACAATTCAAGAAATGTTAGAAGCGGAGCTTGATGAACACCTAGGATATGACAGGTATGATAATCAAAATAAAAATACTACAAACTCAAGAAATGGACATAGGAATAAGAAAGTTCGATCTGATTTTGGAGAGGT
>NZ_CP048741.1:592113-592987 GCF_018336475.1 Romboutsia sp. 13368 | reverse complement strand
TTAAAATAATTCTTTCATATTTACTAAACCTACCATAATCGCAGTATATGCTAGCATTGCAAAGAATACACATACACAAAGTGCTCCCATAGTTAACGCACAATTAAATAGATATATAGTAGGCACATATAACATAACTATTAAAGCTATTGGAACTAACATTATGTATTCTATATTTCTAACATCAGATAAGTATATCTTTATAAATAATGCTAAACATAAGATTATAGCTGGGAATACTGTTAAATAACTAGCACCTGGTAATATAAAAGTTAAAACTAAAGATAATATGAATAATCCTATTAATGAACTTATAGTAAATTCATCTTTTTCTTTAAAGTTTTTTGTAAACTTCTTTGTTATTAAGAAATATCCTACAAATAAAGCTATCATTACACCTATAAATATAGCATCTTCAAACTTAATTAAAGGTAAATATGTAAGTTCAAACTTTCTTCCATTTATTAAAGCTAGTAATCTACTTAATCCATATCCTAATCCAACAGTACAAACAGTATATAATGAATTTATACCTATATACTTAAATATCTTTTTAGGCTCTTTTATATTAAGATTGTTAATTAAAAATATTGTACTTAAAGCTATTAATGCTAATAATACCATGTTAGTATTCTTTGAATATCTTATAAATGAACTTCCTAAAGTAAAGAATATAGAATCATCTTCAGTATCAAAAACATCTGGATTTGCATATTTTTCATTAGAAACAAACTCTTTTACTATAGGTAAAACCTGATCACCATAATGTTGCATAGACTTATCACTTAAATTTTCAGGATTATCATCAGGTGTATGATAATGCTCTAATCCATCAAGAACACTTATATTAATTCCATTTAATCCATTTTCTAAA
>NZ_CP048741.1:591709-592103 GCF_018336475.1 Romboutsia sp. 13368 | reverse complement strand
ATCTGTACCATTTGGTAATAATCTATATATTTCTGGTGTTATAGAATATGAATATTGTTTATCAGTTGCTTCGTATAAATCAAGTACACCTTTATTATTTGGACTTGTTTCAAACATTATAGCAGGACCTGAAGTTCCTCTTGCTTCTATATTTATAACGTAATTAACACCTTCAAATATTTCTTTTTCTTTAACGGCCTCTTTAGCTCCTAATAGTCCACATTCTTCACCATCAGTAAATAATATCTTTATTCCATTTTCAAGTTCTACATTAGATTCTTTTATTACTCTAAGTGTTTCAAGTATTGTTGATAATGCATATCCTGCATCTGCTGAGCCTAAAGAACCTTCCTTTTGAGAATAACGTCCTTCTTTTGCACCTGCACTATCATAA
>NZ_CP048741.1:591329-591639 GCF_018336475.1 Romboutsia sp. 13368 | reverse complement strand
ATTTTGTAGCATCTTCTCCATATGCTTTGTGATTTTCYAAATAAACATTATCATATTTATATGTTTTAGTAGTTACTCCTACTTTTTCAAGCTCAGATATTAAGTAATCTCTAACTTCATCCTGAGCATCTTTGTCAGCATTAAATATAGTATGTGGTTGTTTTGATATATTCAATATATGCTCCATTTGATTTGTAACTGTAGTTTTAGTTTCATCAGTATAATTAGGTTTAGAAGGATTCATAGAGTTATACCCTATTAATCCTGAAACACCTACTGTGGCTGCCAAAACTAATGCCGATATTTTCTT
>NZ_CP048741.1:591178-591313 GCF_018336475.1 Romboutsia sp. 13368 | reverse complement strand
ATCAAGATTTAAAACCAAATCAAGAACTTATTTCATTTAATAATTCCATATATATAGTTGAAATAAATGATAAAAATGTGTTAAGTAATATCAGTGGATATTTTTATTTAATATATCAAAATAACTTARACTTTT
>NZ_CP048741.1:589081-591136 GCF_018336475.1 Romboutsia sp. 13368 | reverse complement strand
TACTTGTTTATAATTTTTAAAAAAGACTATAGGTAAATTTGTATTTACACAAACCTACTTATAGCCCATATTTACCTTGTTATTTTCCTTGCTAATGTTGCTGTCCATATCCCCATCATTGTTAATCCTAAAAACATCTCAACACCAGATAAAAATATACTCAAATTTAGTGGGGTTATATCTCCATATCCTACGGTCGTAAATGTAACAGTACTAAAATACAAACAACTCATAAAATCTGTTATCACATTTCTTTGTGGAAATCCATATGAAAAAACCTCTATATAATTTATATCAACTCCATCTATACTAAGTCCTGTAAACATATATAAAACAGCAAATAAAAATATTATTTCTAATGATGTTATGAGTGCATATGTAGGTCTTTCTCCATACCCACATAGTAACCAAAATATTGTTGACTTTATCTTATCTATTCCTGTAAGAGATTTATTTTCAATACACTTAGATAAATAGTAATACTCTGATGCATAATTTATTAAATTATTCTCATGTAGCTTCTTAGCTATACTTTTATATACTTTTGCAGTTTCTTCATAAGACTTTTTATATTTTTTATCTAATTTAATTGTATCTATAAAAGCATATTCATCAAATTTAGTTATATTTTTATCTTCAAATTTTAACTTTTCTATATATGAATTTATAATTTTTAGACCTCTACAATCACAATCACTTATTTGATTATTATCTATAAGCATATTACTAAAAATAGCATTTTCTAAAGTAGATTCTATAAATTTTAAATCACTAATTCTACACTCTTTAAATACACTACTTTCTAAATTACAATTTTTAAATATACTATTTTTAAATATACATTCATCTGAAAATATATTTATATTATTTGATTTATAAAATCTACAATTTTCAAATAGTACATTATCAAATATACATTTTGAAAATATGTTTCCATTAAATATACAATCTTTAAATATTATATCTTTAAATTTACATCTTTTAAAATCGTTATATTCTAATTTAACATAAGAGATTATATTTAAATCCTTGCTTATATGTCCTTTTATGCTTTTATCTTCTATGTTAGCAAATAATATTTTTTGTCTATCTTCTATATTATAATTATCTTCGCTATCTAAAGCTGACTTTCCCCTTATATTATTTTCATATTTTAAAGATTTACTCTTATATAAGTTCAATTGTAAATAATAATTTTTTTTATGATTATTAATTCTATTTTCTAATTCAATATTTATATTTTTCTTTATTTTCTCAATGTTTCTAAGTTGCATCTTCTCCCCTCCTTTGTTAAGTTATACTCTCTATAAAAATTTATATTCTCTAAAACAATAAAATTCCCTACTTTATAGAATACTTGTCTAATTTAATTAATATAACTATAATATATAAATTTATTTATAAAATTTTTAAGGGGGATATAATGGATAATAATATTAATGAACTTAAGAAAAACTTACCTAAAGAGAGTTGCTCTTTTTGTACTCATCTTTCTTTAGATGGTCCAGATGAAAATTTTAAATACAACGTTAAATGTATTATATTTGATACTCTACCTAAATGTAAGAACAATTGTGAATACTTTGAGTCAGAATATAGTGGCATAAATTCTTATGATTTAGATGATATGTATATTAAGTTTTTAGATTCTTGTTTAAGAATGCCTTATTATGAATATAAAAAATCTATACATTGGAAATTATTTAAAGATTATGCATTAAATAGCTTAGAAAATAGATGTTGTAAATGTGGAAATGAAGAAAACTTAGATGTTGTTCATATAACAAAAAATTTAGGAAGAGAAACATTAGATGATGTAGCTATTATGTGCTTTAATTGTATTTATGATTATTAATAATTTTATCTTTATATTTTAAATTACTATAATACAAATTCATATAAGTAAACTTCTATGCTGAATATAATATGCTAACTCATGAAATAATAATAATATATATTATTATTGGGAGGTATATAAAATGACATTAAATTGCTCTGCACATAACTGTATGTACAATAATAGCGGTACTTGCTATGCAGGTAAAATAATTGTAT
>NZ_CP048741.1:588455-589003 GCF_018336475.1 Romboutsia sp. 13368 | reverse complement strand
AAAATGACATTAAATTGCTCTGCACATAACTGTATGTACAATAATAGCGGTACTTGCTATGCAGGTAAAATAATTGTATCTGGATTACATGCATCTAAGTCATCAAATACATATTGCGCTACATTTTCAGAAGGTGATAATAGTTTATCTAATTTATCTAGTAACTATTTTACTACATCAAGTGATATAGCCTGTGAAGCTAAAAAGTGCCATTATAATGAAGAAGGTCTTTGCGTTGCAGAAAGTGTTCATATAAATAATAAAAATACTCAATGTGATACATTTATATGTAAATAAAAATATTAAATTAATCATAATTTATTTTTATAATTATAAATTAATGCTTTTATAAATTAAAACCTANATTATCCYCCTAATAAAAATTCGCTTCGCTCGAGCGACGTGTCGGCGAAACACTTCATGTCGCCAACGATATATCCTCGCTACCACTTTGAGCAACGCGTTGGCGAAACATTTAGGATACATCCGTTGCTTGAGCCACTGCGTGGGCGAAGCATTTCAAAATGTTATTTTTACSTTTATATATA
>NZ_CP048741.1:587294-588396 GCF_018336475.1 Romboutsia sp. 13368 | reverse complement strand
TCTACTAGTTGAATAACTAGTAGGTTTTAATTTATACCTTTGCTAAAATATTTTCACTATAAATTTTTGCATCCTCTTCTTTTCTTAATACTCTAAGTATACCTTGAGATAAAGACTCTAATTCATTTTCACCTGGCATCACGCAAACTTCACTTATAAATTCTACTCTTTTACTTATATTATCAGTTATAAGCTTTGAATAGGCCATCCCACCTGTTAATATTATCGCATCTACATTTCCGCATACTACCGTTGCTAATTCTCCAATACCTTTAGCTATTTGATAAGTCATAGCATCATGAACTAATTTAGCTTCTTCATTTCCTTCATTTATCATTTCTTCAACTTCTCTTACATCAACAGTTCCTAAATAAGAAGAAATTCCACCTTTTCCTCTAATAGTTTTAAGCATTTCTCTATGAGTGTAGTTTCCTGAAAAACATCTATCAATTAACTTTTTACAAGGTACTCTTCCCGATCTTTCAGGTGAAAAAGGACCTTCATCGTCAGATACTATATCTACCATTTTTCCCTTTTCATGTACACTTAAACTTATTCCACCACCTAAGTGTGCTACTATTAAATTTAATTCCTCATATTTTTTATTGTTATTCTTAGCATATTTTATAGCCATAGCTCTAGAATTTAACGCATGACTTAAACATTCTCTATCCATGTCCTTAACTCCAGATAATCTTGCTACATCAGTTAATTCATCAACTGATACAGAGTCATATATGTATGCATCAATTCCTAACGGCTTTGATATTTCATAAGCTATTATTGCGCCTAAGTTTGATGCATGTTCAAGTATAGGTCTATTCACTAGCCTATCTATCATTTCTTCATTTACTAAATATGCTCCTGACTTTACTGGAGGTAATAATCCTCCTCTTCCAACTATAGCACTTATTGAATTTAAGTTTATATCATTCTCTTTTAGAGATTTTAATACTTCATCCTTTCTCATTTCAAATTGATCTTGTATTCTTTCATATATCTCTAAATCTTCTATTCTATGATTTATAGTTTTTACTAGTAGTTGTTTTTCATTGTCATAGACAGCTATCTTTGTAGAAGTAGAACCTGGATTTATAATTAA
>NZ_CP048741.1:583298-587282 GCF_018336475.1 Romboutsia sp. 13368 | reverse complement strand
TTCTAAATCTTYTATTCTATGATTTATAGTTTTTACTAGTAGTTGTTTTTCATTGTCATAGACAGCTATCTTTGTAGAAGTAGAACCTGGATTTATAGTTAATATTCTGTAATTCATATATATCTATATCCCCCTAAAAAAGCCATCTCAAAATAGAATTTACTAGTTACCTATAAAATTCATTTTTGAGATAGCTCAAATATATTAATTAGTTTCTAAATCTAATGCTTCTTCTGAAACCATTTCTATTCCCTTTTTAAATGCTTCTAGATTTATATCTATAAATTTTGATTTAACATTCTCTCTTATAATACTTTCCCAATCTATATATTCTAACTCCATAGATTTTACTAATGCTCCTAGAAGAATTATATTCATTACTTTTGAATTTCCCATTTCTTCTGCCTTTTCTGCTGCATCTATTATTGTAGCATTTAATCTCTTTAATTCATCTTCTATTTCTTTTTCTTGATAAATAGCTTTACCAATTAAAACTGGCATGGAATCTATTCTATAATTATTTACTACTATTTTACCTTCTGGCTTTAGATACTCTAGCCATCTTAATGCTTCCATCTTTTCAAAGGATACTAATATATCAGCTCCACCTATTTCTATTACTGGAGAATATACTTTTTCTCCATATCTAACTTGTGAAGATACTGAACCACCCCTTTGGCTCATTCCATGTATCTCACTCATTTTGACATCATATCCAGCATTCATAAGGCCTGTAGTCAACAATTTACTTGCAAGTATAGTACCTTGACCACCTACACCTACTAAAATAATACTTTTTGTCATATTATATTACCTCCTTAGATATAGCATCTTTTGGACATACTTGACTACATACCTCACAACCTACGCATTGATGTTTATCTATTACTACTGATTTTTCTTCTGCATTAAATGATATAGCTGGACATCCAGTTTTCATACATAATTTACATCCTATACATTTTTCACCGTCTACATTACATTTAGAAGTAAATGGATTATTAAACTCTGCTATATCTTTATCTGAGAATTTTTTTAAAACACATGGCCATCTAGTTATTATTACTGATGGTTCATCTAAATCAAATG
This sequence comes from Romboutsia sp. 13368, assembly GCF_018336475.1. Lineage (GTDB taxonomy): Bacteria > Bacillota > Clostridia > Peptostreptococcales > Peptostreptococcaceae > Romboutsia. The sequence goes on along the minus strand of NZ_CP048741.1, from coordinate 586,193 downwards.
CCCAATCTAAACTTTCTTTTACTTGAGATAAGTTATTTGGGTTTATAGTTCTTATATTTTTAATACCACAAGCTCTAACTAATGCTTCTATATCAACTTCATTAGTTATATCTCCTTGTAAGGTATACCCGGTTCCTGGATTTTGTTGATGACCTGTCATTCCTGTTATTCTATTATCTAGTATTATAGATATAGAATTTCCTTTATTATAAACAACATCTAATAATGAATTTATACCTGTATGGAAAAATGTTGAATCACCTAAAACTCCAACAACTCTCATATTGTTATTTTCCTTCATATTGAATACTTTTTGTGCTCCATGTCCTGTACTCAAACTAGCACCCATACAAACAACTGTATCCATAGCATTATATGGAGGTGCAAAACCTAAAGTATAGCATCCAATATCTCCTGTTACCATTACATTTTTTCTTTTTCCTAATTCATAAAATAAACCTCTATGAGGACAGCCTGCACATAGTCCAGGAGGTCTATTAACAACTAATTCTTTATTGTATTCTATAGTATCATTCATTTTACCGAATATAGATTTTCTTATTACATCTGGAGTCATTTCTCCATATGAAGGAAATACATCTTTACCATGACATTCTATATTATTTGCTTTTAATTGTTCTTCTATAAATTGGTCATTTTCTTCTATTACATAAATTTTATCTACTTTAGATGCAAATTCTTTTATCTTATCTATAGGTATAGGATTAGTAAATCCTAATTTCATATATGATGCATCATCTTTAAATACTTCTTTTGCATATGTATAACACATTCCTGATGCAACTATACCAATTTTAGTATTATTTATTTCATAATTATTTAATTCTGTATTATTAGAGTATTCTAGTAATTTACTCATTCTATCTTCAAGTTCTACTCTTCTTATTTTAGCATGTGCCGGAACTGTTAAATTCTTCTGAGGATTTTTAATATATTCTTTTATAGGAATATTTACTCTATCACTACATTCAACTATTCCTTTAGAATGACAAAGTCTTGTTGTCACTCTAAATAAAACAGGTGTATCATACTTTTCACTTACTTCGAATGCTTCTTTAAACATATCTTTAGCTTCTTGGCTAGTCGATGGTTCAAACATTGCTATTTTAGCAAACTTGGCATAATTTCTATTATCTTGCTCATTTTGTGAAGAGTGCATCCCAGGCTCATCTGCAGTTATTAAAACCATTCCTCCATTTACTCCTGTATATGAAAATGTAAATAATGGGTCAGCTGCAACATTAACTCCAACATGTTTCATAGATGCCATAGTTCTAGCACCTGCAAGTGATCCTCCTATAGCTGCCTCTAATGCTACTTTTTCATTAGTTGCCCATTCTGCTACTATATCATCTTTATAAGTTGCTACATTTTCTAATATTTCAGTACTTGGTGTTCCAGGGTATGCAGATGCAAATCTTACACCTGCTTCATAGGCTCCACGTGCAATAGCTTCATTACCAGTCATTAATAACTTCATAGCTTAGTTTCCCCCATAAATGTTTATATTTTAAACTCTAGATAAATTTTGACTTCTAACAGATTCTAATGCATTTTTTATAATACTTGGTGCAACAGCACATTTTTCTTCTGAAACTGCACAAACCGCAAATCTTAATCCTTTTTTAAGTGGAACTACAAAAACATTATCCTTTATTAACTCTTCACTAACAGCTTTTGGGTCTTCACATGGTATACTAATAAAGAATCCATCTATATAAGGAAGTATTTCAAGGTCACATTTTTTAGATCCCTCAACAAATGCACTTGCTCTTTGGCTTAGCATATTTTTATATATTTTCTTTTCATCAATAAATGCTTTAAATTTATTAGGGTCATTTATTATATTAGCAAGAACTTTCATCGGCCCTCTATTACAATTTGACCATGTTGCTCTACATGAATGAACACAAGAATAATAGAACTGCTCTGCTACATCTTCACTAGATGATATGCAAATAGCAGCTCCCATTCTCATTCCATAGGATGTAAATCCTTTCGACATACTAAATCCAACTATTACCAAAATATTTTCTGGTAAATTTGTAAACTTTTCAAAGAATTTTCTGCATCCATCATCGTCTTTAGCAAAATCTATGTATGCTACATCTACGAATAATATTATTTTTTTATCTTTATTTTGAGCTACTTCTTTTGATAAATTTAAGATTTTATCCCAATCATTATCTGGAACACTGTATCCTGTCGGGTTATGTGCTGGTGTATTTAATATAGTGAATATTCTTTCTTGTCGGCTTGCTATATCTAAGAATCTTTCTCTGAAAGAATTAAAGTTGAAATTATTATTTTCGTCAAATAATTGATATGTAGTTATTTTTCGTCCTACCTCCTCACTTATACTAACATATGGACTCCAAAACCAATCAGATGTTAATATTTCATCACCTTGATTAGTATAATTCCATACTGCAAGCTTTATAGATCCACTTCCACCAGGGGATGCAACAGCTCTTATATGTGCATTTGGTATAGAATCTTTAAAGCAAGCTTTTTTTACAGCCTCTAAATAATCCTTTTGACCTTCTATTGAAGCATATGCTGCTATCTCTGAATTAGGTAGTGATTTATACTCATCAAATACAGTGTTTAATGTTATAAGATTTCCATCATCATCTGTTAACGAGCCTATAGTAGCATTTATTACGTTTTCTTTACCTAATTTTTCTATAGCTTTTTGAGCTCTTTCTGATATGTTAAAAATYGGATCACCAACCCTTGGCCATACAGCATGTTTTGCAACCATTATTTCCCCCATAGAAAATCCCCCTTTTTTACTCTAAAAAATTATGTAATAGTAATTACTATAACACCACATTTAATAATTATTTAATTTATTATTTTGTATTTTTACTA
>NZ_CP048741.1:582198-582435 GCF_018336475.1 Romboutsia sp. 13368 | reverse complement strand
GAAACAATTGAACGARTTTTTGCCGATGCAAAAGAGAAACATGGTATGAGGTATACAAAATTAAGAGGTTTGTCGAAAATTAACATGGAGGTAAGCCTTATTTTCTCATGCATGAATCTAAAAAAATTAGCCAATTGGATGTGGAAAGATACATCTAATAATTTAAGGCTTACGCCTATTTTTAGTATGTTATCACTAAAAATCTTTATAAAAAAGAAAATAGCCATTTTATATAAA
>NZ_CP048741.1:580399-582184 GCF_018336475.1 Romboutsia sp. 13368 | reverse complement strand
TCTACATAAATGTAGACTTACATAAATGTAGACTTTTATACTAAACAATTTTCAATTTGAATTATGTAATCTTGGCATTTTTCACAAATTATTATACTTACTATATAACTATCATCTACCTTACCTTGTCTAGATAATTTATTAAATGATAATCCTTCATATTCTTTACTTATATCACTTATTACATACTCTCCTTTTTTTGTAAATATGTAAAAATGATATTCTAAAAATCCAAAAAACTTTTGCTTTTCTTTTACACCTGCTAAACACTCTGGACATGCTTCTTGATAGTATTCTATATCAAAATCAGCACTTTCAGATTCTTTTAGCATATTTAATATATTTTCTACAGTTATACCTTTAACTGGCTTTTCTTCATCATTAATTAATTCACTACAATTTTTTTCATTTAATATATATTCTATATCTTCATAAGTAAATTTATATTCTGTCATATTAACACCTCTTTATTTTATTCTATTTCTGATTTAAAAGGAACATCTTCACTTATTGCATTTGAATATTCCTCATTATTTATATATCCAAGTTCTTTCATTTTATATAAAATAACTTCTTGTCTTTTTTTAGCTTCACTATGTTCTTTATATTTTGCTGGATTATTTGTAATTCCAACTAACATTGCACATTGAGCTAAATCTAAATCTTGTACATTTTTTCCAAAATATACTTTTGATGCTTTTCCAACACCATATGATGATTTACCAAAATAAACATTGTTTAAATAAGTACACAATATTTCATCTTTAGTCATAAATTTATCCATCTGACTTGCATAATAAATATCTTTTATTTTTCTATTTATAGTTCTATCATCACTAGTTAATAAATTTTTAGATATTTGCATTTCTATAGTACTTCCGCCTTGAGTACTATCTGAAAAGATATTATGTATAATAGATCTTGTTAAAGATATTATATCTACCCCTTTATGGTCATAGAATCTTTCATCTTCAATTGAAACTAATGCTTCTTTTAGATACTTCGGTATTTCATTATCTTCAACTACCTCACTACTTATATAATTTTCTCTTAATATCTCTTTATTTATAGGTTTAGTATCTTTCAAAGATGATACTAAAAAAGCAGACCCTATTATAGATACTACTACAGATACAATTAATATAAGTAGTAAAAATAACTTTACTAATTTCAAACCTGTTTTTTTCTTAGTTCTCTTTCTTTTATTAGTATTTGCTTTTTTTACTTTATTATTTTCTACTTTATCATTATAAGTTATATTTTCTAATCTTAATCTTTCATCATAATATCTTTGGTTTTGCTTAGGCTTATAGTTGTAATCATTTGAATTTACTTTTCTTCTTCTTATCCTATTATCATCATTATTATTCATATGAACCTCCTAAATATTACAAATTTAATTATACCTTGTTATATATAATAAATCAAAGTACAAATTTGTAATATAATTATAGTATTTATGATTAAAATTTTAGTTTTAGGCTGATCATAGATTTTGTATTACCATTCAAGGAGAAAATTATAAATGGCTTACTTTATAACAGATGCTTGTATAAGTTGTGTTGCTTGCGAAGAAGAATGTTCTGTTAGCTGTATAAGTGCAGGAGATGACAAATTCGTAATAGATGAAGATATATCTATAGGAAAGATTTTTATTTATCTTTAGTTGAATACAATTATTTTTATTNNNNGTAATAAAAAAAGAAAAGCATTTGCTTTTCTTTTTTTATTTTATATCTATAGTTTTTACTATTATGTTATTTTTCATATTCATATCCTCTACAT
>NZ_CP048741.1:580056-580155 GCF_018336475.1 Romboutsia sp. 13368 | reverse complement strand
TATATAATAAATCAAAGTACAAATTTGTAATATAATTATAGTATTTATGATTAAAATTTTAGTTTTAGGCTGATCATAAATTTTGTATTACCATTCAAA
>NZ_CP048741.1:577503-580049 GCF_018336475.1 Romboutsia sp. 13368 | reverse complement strand
CTATAAATGGCTTACTTTATAACAGATGCTTGTATAAGTTGTGTTGYTTGCAAAGAAGAATGTTCTGTTAGCTGTATAAGTGCAGGAGATGACAAATTCGTAATAGATGAAGATATATCTATAGGAAAGATTTTTATTTATCTTTAGTTGAATACAATTATTTTTATTTGAATTAATAATAACAAATTTCGACATTTTACTTGCCTTTATTGTCGAAGTTTGTTATTATTAATTTAAGGTTATTCCCCTAATAACCGATTATTTTACTCCCCAAATAAAATATATTCCCTAATAAACCCCTTTTTATAATATATTTTACCCCTTTTTATAGCCTTACTTGATCGGATTAAAGTAAGGCTATTTTTTCATATTTTTTTATAATATCTCTTATAACTCTATATCCTTTTGCTTTAGTCTCAATATTTATACTTTCTCTATAGTCATCTATAACTTCCCATATAGAGCCTACTTTAAGTAACATTATATTTATATAACGGTCATCTGTATTTAAAGTCCATGTAAATTTTTCTTCACTTTCTTTATTATAATACCAATCTAAATTTGTATTTATACACGATATATCATTCATTATGTCTAACACATTATCATATCTATCATTAGTATCTACACTCATACATCGTTCAATTATTTTTATCATATCTTTTGGAATATGTGGTAAATATTTTTTTCTAATCGGAAATTTTCCTTTTGCACAAGCTATTTTTAAACTATTTAAGTCCTTATATTTTTTTGCTTGTTTATTATACTCTTCATTACCATTACATAACCTATATAATGTAGTTCCTATTTGATATATATCTATTTTTTTATTTATCGTTGAATTTATACATTGTTCAGGGGCTATATGTTTATAATACACATTTCTTAATTTTGCTTTTCCTAAACTATTTAAATATAAAGCTGATCCAAAGTCTGTAAGTATTGCATTACCTTCATTACTTATTAATATATTATTAGGTTTTATATCACAATGTATAATATTATTTTCATGAATATAATATACTGCTGAAAGAAAATCCAATGAATATTTTATTATTTGTCTTAATGTAAGATTTTGATTTTCTATTAAGTGTTGAATAGATCCATTTTTTAAATATGGCATAGTGATATATATATATTCTTTATCATACGATGCTGAATGTATATTCATTATATTAGGATGTTTTAACTTATATATCTTTTTTGATTCTTCAAAATATCTTTCTGGTTCTTTTAATGCCTTTTTATCTATTTGTTTTAATATAAAATTAGATCCTACTTGTAAATCTCTTACAAGATATAAAGATGAATTTACACCTTCTGATTTTATATCTTTTATTATCTCAAAGTCAAAATTAGTACTCAATTGCATATTTCCACCCCATAACTTGATAGTACTTCTTCTAAAGTTCCTTCAATTTTTATAGTATATATCTCTAAATTATCTTTTATATTCAAATATGCCTTTTTTATTTTATTCTGATTTATTATAATAATTATAAATTTTCTTAGATATTCTAATTTATCTCCTATGCTAAATGATATAGGTAGTTTTATCTCATTTTGGAGGATGCTATTTTGTTTATCATCATATATAGAAAATATCTCAAATTCAATCTTATCTATATATATATCTATAGATATTAAATTCATAATATTAACCCCCTGGAAAAAAATTTCGTCTTTATATACTATGAATTCATACTTAGTTTAAACACTATTTATAAAAATTTAATGTCTTTTAAAATATATACTKAAARYWTTWTAWAMMKWWATGATGAAGCAAAAACTACAGGACTAAGAATTAATACCTTAAAAWWWRWWMWWRAAACATTTTATACCTAAATTTTCATATAAAAATAGATTTTTTGAAAAATATAAAAAGAAGCTTTTAGCTTCTTTTTATATTTTATCTTTTATTATTAAAAATAGTTTTGCTGTTGCTAATGTATCACTATCAGCTCTATGTGCATTTTTATTTTCTATATTATAATAATTACATGCAGTTTCTAACTTTTTATTTTTTCCTTTATATGATTTTACTTGCTTTAATAGCTCTAATGTACAAATATAATTTGTTATTGGCTCTAAATTTAAAAGTTCTAAATAATAATTTAAAAACTTTAAATCAAATTTAGCATTATGAGCTATCATAGTTTTATCACCTAAGTAAGCCCTAAATCTAGGTAGTACTGTTTCTATACCTTCTTTATTCACTACCATATCATCACTTATATTAGTTATTTCTGTTATAAAATAAGGTATATGATTTTTAGGCTTTATTAATCTTGAATAATTTCTACCTATTTCACCTTGATTTATTTCTGTTATTCCAATCTCTATTATTTCACAACCTTTATATGGATCAAGTCCTGTTGTTTCTAAATCCACAACTACATATTCTTTCATAATTATTCTCCTTTTATGATTAAAAAATAAGCACCTATATATTCTATATTAGGTACTTATTTTTAATATTTATTTTATATACGGAACTGGATTCACATGCTTACCATTTATTCTTACCTCAAAATGAAGATGAAGAC
>NZ_CP048741.1:573376-577491 GCF_018336475.1 Romboutsia sp. 13368 | reverse complement strand
CCCTGTTGTTTCTAAATCCACAACTACATATTCTTTCATAATTACTCTCCTTTTATGATTAAAAAATAAGCACCTATATATTCTATATTAGGTACTTATTTTTAATATTTATTTTATATACGGAACTGGATTCACATGCTTACCATTTATTCTTACCTCAAAATGAAGATGAGGACCCGTAGAGTTCCCTGTTGATCCTATTTTAGCTACTACCTGACCTTTTTGTACTCTTTGTCCTACCGATACTGTTAATTCATTRTTATGTGCGTAAAGGGTTACYTTTCCATCATCATGTTGTATCATAACTGTTTTACCATATCCACCCTTATATCCTGAGAATATAACTTTTCCTGGATCTATAGATACTGTAGGCGTTCCTGTTGGTGCTGGTATATCGATTCCAGTATGCATCTTCTTAGTATTAAATATAGGATGTATTCTATATCCATATGGAGAACTTATTCTAGAGTGACTTGGTACTGGCCAAGAACCACTAAATATAACTTGTGATTCTCCATTAACTACACTCTGTAATGCTATTTTTTCTATATCAGCCTCTAATTCATTTTCTTCTTTTTCTAATTGTAATTTTAGATTTTCTACTTCTACTTTGTCTGCATTTAAAGATTCACTATCTTTTTTTAACAATAATTTTAACTCTTCTTGTTCAGCCTTTTTCTTTTCTATTTGACTCTTTTTATTTTCTATCTCTTCTTTATTTTCATCAAGCTCTGTTAAAACTTCCTTATCTTGTTTCACAATTTCCTTTACTATATACATGTTATTAAAAAAATCAGATATAGATGAGCTATTTAATAAAATTTTTATATAGCTCATAGAATAATTACTATTTATTACTTTTATCCTTTTAGATAATTGTTTTTTGTTATTTTCTATATTATTTTCTAAGTCATTTATTTCAGATTTTATATCATTTACTTGTAAATCAAGTTTATTTATTTCTTCATTAGTAGATAATATTTTTCCTTCAACTTCTTTTATTTTAGAATTTAATTCTATTATCTTTTCATCTAATCTTAATTGACTATCTCTATTTTCAGTTAATTTTTTTTGCAAATCTAACTGCTCATTTTCTGCATATATAAAGCTTGTACTAAATATTATACTACATAAAATAATCGTAGTTATTATTTTCCTCACTAATTCTCCCCCTAAATTCTATACTTTTAAATGTTTTTTTACTGATATAATACTTCCTACTACTCCAATAGTAATTCCTGTTATAAATAAAGTAGATGCTAGGAATATCGTTATATTCGAAACCGAAATCATCATATTATTATTCATAAAACTGATAGCACTATTAATATTATCTATTATGTATTTATACATATATACACATATGAATAGAGCTATAGTCGAACCTATTACTCCTATAGTAAAACCTTCGACTATAAATGGCATCTTTATGAATTTATCACTTCCGCCTACATACTTAATTATTTCAATCTCTTCTTTCTTGCTATATACTCTAGTTTTTATTGTATTTGATATTATAACTAAGCAAATTAATATTAAAAATATAATAATCAAGCTACCAAAGTTTTTAATAGAATCTGATATTTTTATAAAATTATCTATTATATCTTTATGATATTCCACATCTTCAACATTATTTATAGTAGATAGTTTCATTGATATTGAATCTATATTCTCAGGATTTTCTAGTGTAACAATATAGCAATCATCTAAAGGATTTTCTAATCCTTCTAATAAATATGCATCCTCACCCCAACTACTTTTCATATCATTTAACATAGTTTCTTTATCTTTAAACTTTATACTTTTTATTCCTTTTATATTGCTTAAATCAACTTTAATATTATCTATACTAGATTTGTCTAAGTTATCTTTAATAGATACTCTTATTTCATTTATTTCATATTCTGTTGCTTTTATAAATTGATTTGCATTTAGTACAACACTTATTATTATTCCTAATATTATTAGGGATGCACTAACAGAAATTATAGATATAAAACTCATAGTTTTATTTTTAAAAACGCCTTTTATACCTTGCTTTACACTATATAAAAAATTAGACAATAGCTTCATACATTTCCCTCTTTGTGTCTCTTATTATTTTTCCATTTTCTAACTGTACAACTCTTTTAGGAAATAAATTTATAAGTTCATTATCATGTGTCGCCATTATAACAGTAACACCTTCTTTATTTATATCATTCAATATATTTAATATACTTATAGAATTTTCTCTATCTAAGTTTCCAGTACATTCGTCTGCTATAATTATAGATGGTTTATTTACTATAGCTCTTGCTATAGCTACCCTTTGTAGCTCACCACCAGATAATTCTTCTGGGTATTTATTATATTTATCTGATATTTTAACCTTATCCAAAACTGACATTACACGTGGTTTTATATCTTTTGATCTAGCTCCAACTGCTCTCATTGCAATCTCAACATTTTCATATACAGTTTTTTCTCTTAAAATCCTAAAATCTTGAAATATTATTCCTAAATTACGTCTATAATTATGGATTTTTCGATGCTTAATCTTACTTAAGTCTTGTCCTAGCACTGATATCCTTCCTGATGAAACTTTTTCTTCTCTTGTTAAAACTTTAAGTAATGTGGATTTTCCTGCACCAGAATGTCCAACCAAAAATATAAATTCTCCTTGGCTTATTCCTAAGCTTATATTATTAAGGGATTTATTTCTATCAGAATATATCTTTTCTACATTAGTAAATTTAATCAATTGTCTCACTCCGCACATTCTATTTTTCTAATAACTATATATATTATATATTATAATTGTCATTTTTGTTATTATTTTGTAATATTTTATTATTTTTATTTAAAATTTAAGTTTATATTAATATAAAAAAGCTATCTCATAGTAACATAAAATTTACTTGAAATAGCTTTTTTGTTTAATATCTAAATTTTTTAATATTCTTCTCATCTTTTAAATATATCAATCCATTTCCTTGAACAGTTCTTGAATATTCTAATACTTTTGTATGTTTTATTAATTGAGCATAAAGTTCTTCTTGAGTTAAATCCCTTTGAAATTCATTCTTAGACCAATTTTTCAAAAGAGCTAAACTTCCGGTAACGTGAGGAGTTGCCATACTGGTGCCACTTAATATCGCAAACTGATTATTTGGGTATGTTGAAAGTATATCAACACCAGGGGCAACTACATCTATTGCTGTATTAGAATTAGAGAAATTCGCTGGAATGCCTTTCTTATCAACTGCACCAACAGATATTACATCCATATATGCAGCAGGATATGAATATTCAAAACTCTCAGAATTTCCATCACCATCATTTCCTGCTGCGCAAACTACTGATATATTGTTATTAACAGCATCTTTTATAGCTCTCTCTAGCTTAGGACTATTTTCAGATATACCTAAAGACATAGATATTATATCTACCTTTAAATCTACTGCATATTTTATTGCATTAACTACCCAGCTTAACTTTCCTGTTCCAGTTCTATTTATAGCCTTTAATACATATATTTGTGCATCTGGAGCTACACCAGTTACATTAGCACATATAGTTCCTGTTACATGTGTTCCATGACCTACTCTATCTATAACAATATTAGGATTTTTTTTATCTTCATCTGTAAAGTTTCTAACTCCTACTATATTATTTTTTAAGCTCTCATGATTTATATCGCACCCTGAATCTATTACTGCAATTTTTACTCCAGCACCCTTTCTAGATTCTTCCCATATACTTTTTGCTTTTATCATTTCTACTCCATATACAGCTTTTGTGCTATTACCTCTAAGTTCCTTATTTACTATAAACGGTACTAATTTTACATCTAAATCTATATTCTCTGTTTTCATTTTTATCACTCCAAAATAGATTATATTAAATTATATATTTTTAAAGTGATTATTGTGATTAACATTGTCATCTAAATAATCTTGTATATTTTCTAATAAATATACTTCATTTATTTTACTTAAATCTATATTATATGTACTTTTCTTATTTATAATTGGATGTATTAAAAAACGAGATATAAAGTGGTTTACAGATGCATTTAGAAGTGATTTAAAAAAAGTTGATATTAATAGTATAGAACTTTGTAAAAGGAT
>NZ_CP048741.1:572598-573357 GCF_018336475.1 Romboutsia sp. 13368 | reverse complement strand
TATATAGATTGCATGTATAYGTTCCTATACCATCTTTTTTACCTTTTTTAAAGTCACCCTCATATATATATTCATTTTTATATTTATATCTTCCATTACCTTCAAATAAGTCATCTTTAAACTCACCCTCATATACAATATTATCTATAGTCTTTAATATTCCATATCCTTTTTTTAATCCGTATCTATATTCACCTTCATATATATCACCGCTAGATTTTATATAGCATCCATGTCCATGAAATACATTATCTTTGAAATCTCCTATGTATTTATCTCCATTTGAATATATATATTCTCCTCTACCATTTTTTTTATCATCTAAAAATTCACCTTTATATATATCTCCATTTTTAATAATTAATCTACCATAACCTGACTTAACATTATTTTTCCACATACCAATATATTTACTTCCATCAGTATAATATAGTACACCTTTTCCATCTTTTTTATTGTTTATAAACTGACCCTTATATATATCTTTATTTTTATATGTATATGTTCCTATACCTTCTGCAACTCCACTTCTAAAATCTCCGCTATATGTACTTCCATCACTATATGTATATTTACCTATACTATGCATAGAATCATTTTTCCAAATTCCTTCGTACTTTTCTTTATTTGAAAATACACAAACTCCAAATCCATGTCTTTTTTCACCTAAAAATTCACCTTTATATAAATCACCATTTTTATATGTATATACTTTTTCATTATTTAMTATTGTATCAATAARTTTATKWSAATTATTTT
>NZ_CP048741.1:571206-572459 GCF_018336475.1 Romboutsia sp. 13368 | reverse complement strand
TTTTATCTCGTCCATATTAAAAATAATCTCCTTTTAAAATATAAAATATATTAATTTATATTTTTAATATTTACTTATTATACTTATAAAAATTTTTATAAATCTAGTATATTAGCAATATTTATTAATGAATTTTTGTTACAAATAAAAAAGCTATTAATAAAATTATTTATTAACAGCTTTGTTCTAAGATACTATTAAATTTTATATTTTCGTATATCAAATCTTCATTAAATAAGTTAAGTATATTATCAATCTCTTCTCTATACTCTTTTTCTGTAACTTTATATAACATTAAATCATTAAATAAATCATTCATATCAAAATATAAATTTTCTAATAAGAATAAATATCCTACATTTATATCTTTTAAATTATTAATTGTTTCTAGTTTTCTATTTATATCCCTTAATATTTCTATATTGTATATGTCAATATCCTTTATAGACTCTATATAAAGTAATACTGTTTTTAGTATTTCTATGGATATATTATTATGTACTTCATTACTTTTATAAAAATTTTCTTGATATTGTATAAATATATTTTCTAGTTCTTTATTTATTATAGTAAATGGAGGTCTTATGATATCCTTTATAGTCAGTACATTTCTAATTTCCTCACTATTTTCTAATGTTTTATCTAATATAAATAGATTGTATGCATCATATAGTGGATCATGTGCATCTCCGTAAAAGTCAATATTGGCACAACTTAGTAAGTTCTTAAGAGATATATAATTCATGCATCTTATACCATAATTTATATATTTATCTTTTATATCTATAAATAAATCTTTTATATTATTTACAAATCTAGGATGATTATATTTTTTAGAACTTTTTTTGTCAGTATTATTAAAGCATGTAAAATCTAAATTACCAAAAGTATATATACCTTCTATTTTATCATATTCCCCTAGCCAYTTTTTAAATCTTCTCATAACCTCTTCATAAGATGGTGCYTGTAAAATATCCTCTTGTGTTATATTTGTAAGTTCTTGTATATGAGGGTATATACGTAAATTACTTATTGGCTTTATTAAAGATTTAAAATTATCAATTTCTCCACTTTCTGTATCATACTTTATTGCCCCTATTGCAATTATATCTGCATCGAACATATCTTTTCTTGTTTTATTACTAGACATATTCATTTCAAAATCTATGTATATTTTTTTCAAACAATCTCACCCTTTCTATACTTATATTTTATCATTTTATGTAAAATTTTCATTTAAAATTTTAAAAAAA
>NZ_CP048741.1:568684-571200 GCF_018336475.1 Romboutsia sp. 13368 | reverse complement strand
CATTCATATCTTTCAAAAAAAACACTGATATTAAATCAGTGTTTTTTACTATTATTTATTATAATTTTCTAAGAAAGAATGTTTAACCCCATCTTGTTGCCATCCTAAAACTGAATCTATATTAACATTTTCAGCTGCTTTAAATATTGATTTTTCAACATCTTTAAAGTTTTCTCCTAAACTTTTTATAAGATCTTTTATTTCATATCTCTTATTTCCAGTCTTTTTAGCTGCAACCATACAAGCACAGTTTAATGGCCATATACCACTATTTTGTATAAATCTAACTATATGTTCTTCTCTTATATAATAAAGTGGTCTTATTATTTGTATTCCATCAAAGTTTGTTGAATTTAACTTTGGTAACATTGTTTTAAAGTTACCAGCACATAATAAGTTTAACATAGTAGTTTCTATAACATCATCATAATGATGTCCTAGTGCAAGTTTATTGCAACCTAATTCTTCTGCTTTTGAGTAAAGTGCTCCTCTTCTCATTCTAGCACACATATAACAAGGATAATCCTTCGCTATCTCATCAGCTATTTCAAAAATTCTAGAATCAAATAAATGTATAGGTATATCTAAGTATTCACAGTTATCTATTAATAATTGTTTTATATCTTTATGATATCCAGGGTCCATAGCTATAAACTCAACTTCAAAATTAACTTGTCCATGTCTTTTTAACTCTTGGAACATTTTAGCCATAAGTAARCTATCTTTACCACCTGATATTGCAACAGCTATTTTATCTCCTTCTTCTACTAAATTATAATCTCTTATTGCTTTTATAAATTTCGACCATAAATGTTTTCTATATTTTTTTATTATACTTCTTTCTATATCCTTTAATGGCTGTCTCTCTTCAAAAGGAACTATTATTTCACAGCCTTTTCCTGCTAATTCGCTCATTTTATCACCTCATCCTTATGTGAACATGCAAATTATTTTATCATAAAATCTATTGTAAATTCAAGTAATACATAAATTAAATGCATTTATTTATATTGATTTGTCAGTATTTATTAAAATTTATATATTTTATCTATTTATAGTAACCAAATTTGCTTGTACGAATAATATATTATTAGATATTTATTATCTAAATTTTTACTAGGGGGAGTTTTAATGGAAGATAAAAAAAGAGGTATGTCAAAAAATTGTGGATGCGAACTTGCCAGACCTTATGTCAATGATCAAAAGTTCACAAAAATGTATTCGCTTTCTAGTGCATTGAATAAAGGAACTTTATTCCCTGAATTATATTTAATAGATTCAGCAATGTATAATGCAGACTTATATAAAAATCCTAAAAATAGAGTTAGGGGGAAAAGATAATGGCTCAATCAAATAAATCTGACATAATATTAAAAATTCAAGAATTAACTTTTGCTTGTGTAGATTTAAACTTATATTTAGATAATCATCCTGATGACATGTGTGCTGTAAACATGTATAATAATTTTTCAAAACAATTAAATGAAGTTATACGTAATTATGAATGTAAATATGGGCCTTTAACTAATTTTGGATATGGTAAAAGTAATTGTCCTTGGCAATGGATCGAAGAACCATGGCCTTGGGATAGTAAGTTTTATAACTAAAATATGATAATAAATTATAAAAATTAGAGGAGGAATAAATGAATGTGGGTTTATCAAAAAACATTAGAATATCCAGTTAATTTGAAAAATTCAGACCCAGAAATGGCTAAACTTATAATGACTCAATTAGGTGGACCTAATGGAGAACTTGCAGCAGCTCTTAGATACCTTCAACAAAGATACACTATGCCAACTGGTAAATCTATAGCACTTTTAACTGATATAGGTACAGAAGAAATGGCTCATGTTGAGATTATATCAGCTATATTATACCAATTAACGAGAAATGCTACTCCTGAAGAACTTAAAGATGCAGGACTTGGACCTAATTATGCTACTTTTGGACATGGACTTCAACCAGTAGATGCAAATGGTGTAAACTTTACTACAGCTTATATTAATGTATTTGGAGATGCTGTTACAAATTTACATGAAGATATGGCAGCAGAACAAAAAGCATTAGCTACTTATTATCAGCTAATTAACTTAACAGATGATTCAGATCTTAAAGACATATTAAGATTTTTAGGTCAAAGAGAGATTGTACACTACCAAAGATTTGGAGAAGCATTAATGGATGTTTATGATTTTACTGATAGTAAAAAGATATTCTAATAGATTTAAGATTTGAATTTTAGAATAGAAATTATTTTATAAAAGTGGAGTGTATAGTTTGTATACTCCACTTTTACTATTAAATATTTATACAGTATAGATAAAATCATAAAAATACACTGTCAGTAATTTTGACAGTGTAAAATCAAATAGATTTTAAAATCTAATATTTATATGTTTTAATCTATAATCTATTAGCTACACTTAATATATTATCTACAGCAACTTTAACACCTCCAGAGTTTTTAAAAGTATAAGATATTTCACTGGCTTTTAATTTATAMATATTATTAT
>NZ_CP048741.1:566082-566173 GCF_018336475.1 Romboutsia sp. 13368 | reverse complement strand
AAGGGTTATTACCAATTTTATTAGATTTAAAATCATTTTTAATATTTCCAACATCACAAGAAGCATTAATTAAGAAATCAAAATCTTTATT
>NZ_CP048741.1:561594-561892 GCF_018336475.1 Romboutsia sp. 13368 | reverse complement strand
GGCTATAATATCTAYGCTGTTACTAGAAGTTATTAAATTTAGAAAATCTAATGTAAAATAAATATGTATATAAGTTTTACAATAAACAATTAACTCAATATGTTATATAATAATCATTTTAATAATAGGCTATGTTTTAATACAATGTTGATATTAGGGACAATTTAAATAATAAAAAAGTAGGGTTATACCAATTGTATAACTCCTACTTTTTGTTTGAATTATATTTGAATTATATTAAGATTGTGATTTAAGTTTACTTACGAATTTCTTTCTCTTTATATAATATAAAATTATA
>NZ_CP048741.1:560744-561154 GCF_018336475.1 Romboutsia sp. 13368 | reverse complement strand
TAGTTATTATAGGTATTAAATTCCCCAATTTAACGTTTCTCAAATTATCCACCCCTTTTTTATACAATACATCTTCATAATATATAACAATTGCGTACTTATTTTTATTATAGCATTACTTTCACCAATTTATTACCAATTATATAAACTGTAATGNNNTTAGTTTAAAATCCTTTATTCTAGTATAAGAATATGCCACATTACTTTGTACAATAAAATTCTTAGTTTTAATAGAATCTCTATCAGTTTCAAATATTCTTAACCACTTAAACCATTGCATATAGTTAGAAATATATTTACTTGCAACACCATTAAATCTACCCATCCATTTTTTCAAATTACTATGTAAACTATTGATATGTTGGATGTGGTAAATACCTTCTTTATGTTTRCCTGTCTTTATTCGTTTA
>NZ_CP048741.1:560027-560707 GCF_018336475.1 Romboutsia sp. 13368 | reverse complement strand
ATTTATGGCTATCTGTACATAATATAGAACTGTCTCCTATATGWCCTTTATAAAGTCTCTCAAGTTCTTTATGTGTCATTCTACCTTTGCATAAAGGCTCTATTATTAAGTTTCCTTGTCTATCTAAAGCTGTAGCAATGCAAATCTGCTCCTTAGATATACCTCTCTTTTTAATCTCTTTACCTCTTTTACGAGATTTTCTTGGCATATTATTAGTTCTTGTACCTTTAAAACTCTCGGCAAAAAATACTTCATCTGCTTCTATAACTCCATCTACATGTCCTGTACCTAAAAAAGCACTTATGCAATCAAGTATTTTATGTCTCCAGAAGAAACTCGTTGCTATATTAATACCTACAATTTTAGCCGACTTTCTTATTGATAATCCCATAATCATACATTTAGCATATTTAAGCCATTTATCTAAAGATTTTTTACTTCTATATGTTGCAGAGTTTGTAAAATCAGTAAAAGTCTTTCTACAATCTCTACAGATATATCTTTGCTTACCATTATATTTACCGTTTCTTGATATTAACTCAGAACTGCAATGAGGACATACTTTTCCCTTAGCAAATCTAAATTCTTTAACTTCTTCACATACTTGTTCTACTTGAGAACCTATTACAAGAAATTCTTCTAAGTATGATAATAATTCCTCTACTTGATTTAATGGTAAT
>NZ_CP048741.1:559793-560020 GCF_018336475.1 Romboutsia sp. 13368 | reverse complement strand
TATCTGTTAATATAGACTTTATACTTGCATACTACAACCTCCGAAATATTGATGTATTTATATTATAAACTGTATATTTGAAAATATCTATCTTCAACACTTATTTAAAACATAGCCTAATAATAAATAAACATTATAATATAGAATTATTATAACTACTACTAGTAAAAGATATAGGAATTAGTACAAACTTAGCTTTAATATACTAATTTCTATATCTTTTTATA
>NZ_CP048741.1:558334-558497 GCF_018336475.1 Romboutsia sp. 13368 | reverse complement strand
TAGCTAAACTTAAAATATATTCCCTAAGCTTTTTTACCTTCTCTGGTCTATCAAATATYGYGCTAAATTCCTCAAGTAACATATTACACCTCTAATATCTTTCTTAATTCTTCTATTAAAGATTCCTGTAACTTACTTACCTTAGCCTTAGCTTCATTATACT
>NZ_CP048741.1:555223-555369 GCF_018336475.1 Romboutsia sp. 13368 | reverse complement strand
AAATTCTTTTATCTTACTACGAAGGCTTTCAGCTTGTTTTTCTGTAACTCCTAGATTTATTTCTAAATCAGTTATAGCTTTATCAAAACTTTTTGCACCGTCTATTACTGATGCYGTGAACATTCCAGCCAATGCTAATCCACAGG
>NZ_CP048741.1:554109-554204 GCF_018336475.1 Romboutsia sp. 13368 | reverse complement strand
AACATTAAAACTAGCAAATAGTTCTAGTAAATTTAATGTATCTACTTCTGATTACTCGAACTCTGGATGATTAAACTTTATACCGTGATATAAAA
>NZ_CP048741.1:553060-553272 GCF_018336475.1 Romboutsia sp. 13368 | reverse complement strand
TCTTTTCTGTGCGGCATTACAGTTATTAATATTACTATAATCTTTGTTTTCTGTCAACTAGCTATTGTAAATTATATTTATTTTTTCATAATTTATTTTATTATTTACACTTAATTGTATTTTAATTTCATATTTTTGACTTATTTTTTGTATTATATCCATAAAATTCATTTTTATAATGCTTAAAGTATCATTATTTAACTCTATTGTTA
>NZ_CP048741.1:544829-545306 GCF_018336475.1 Romboutsia sp. 13368 | reverse complement strand
TTTTTTTGTAAGTATTGTCATTAATAATCACTTTATATACATTTTTATTTAATTTGTAATTGAATATTTTATTATAATTAACTAAAATATCATTATATAGGGGGGATAATTTTTAATGGGGAGATGTAGTAGAAATAAAAAAAGAAAAATAAAAAATAAGTTTAAATTAATTATTATATTTTCATTATCTTTAATTATTTTATTTATTAGTTTTAAATCATTTCATAGCAATAATAAGGTAGTTAAGTATGAACAAGTTTCTAAACCTTCATCAACTGATAAAGTTCATACAGTTAATTTAAATGCGATAGGAGATGTTATGGCTCATGCACCTCAACTCAATGCTCAACACGATCCTAAAACAAATACCTATTCATTTGATAACAATTATAATTATGTATCAAAATATATACAAAAAGCTGATTTAGCTATAGCTAATTTAGAAACCACTCTAGCAGGTGGTACCATACCATATAA
>NZ_CP048741.1:542632-542749 GCF_018336475.1 Romboutsia sp. 13368 | reverse complement strand
TCTTTGATTTGAGTTATTAAAGAACTTCTATTAGCTAATAATAATGCTTTCTTTTGTGATGATCCAAAAGGTTTAAATTCACCTTTAGCTATTTTAATTACATTAGTTTGCACAAAA
>NZ_CP048741.1:542451-542548 GCF_018336475.1 Romboutsia sp. 13368 | reverse complement strand
AATTTTTCTGATAAATATCTTGCTGTCATTTTTATACCAATCTCCTTTTTACATCTTAATAATTTTCTTTTTCTATTTCTTTTTCTAGTAAATTTCT
>NZ_CP048741.1:532315-537400 GCF_018336475.1 Romboutsia sp. 13368 | reverse complement strand
AAAGATAATGGCTCAATCAAATAAATCTGACATAATATTAAAAATTCAAGAATTAACTTTTGCTTGTGTAGATTTAAACTTATATTTAGATAATCATCCTGATGACATGTGTGCTGTAAACATGTATAATAATTTTTCAAAACAATTAAATGAAGTTATACGTAATTATGAATGTAAATATGGGCCTTTAACTAATTTTGGATATGGTAAAAGTAATTGTCCTTGGCAATGGATCGAAGAACCATGGCCTTGGGATAATAAGTTTTATAACTAAAATATGATAATAAATTATAAAATTTTTATAGGAGGAATCAATATATGTGGGTTTATCAAAAAACATTAGAATATCCGGTTAATTTAAAAAATTCAGACCCTAATATGGCTAAGCTTATATTAACTCAATTAGGAGGACCTAATGGTGAATTAGCTGCAGCTATTAGATATCTTCAACAAAGATACACTATGCCAACTGGTAAATCAAGAGCTTTACTAACTGATATAGGTACAGAAGAAATGGCTCATGTTGAAATAATTTCTACTATGTTATATCAATTAACTGAAAATGCAACTCCAGATGAGCTAAAAGCAGCTGGACTTGGACCAAAATATGCAGTTTGGGGACATGGTATATTCCCTTCTGACCCAAATGGAGTTCCTTGGACTGCAGCATATATAAATGTTTTCGGTGACTCAGTTACTAATTTACATGAAGATATGGCTGCTGAACAAAAAGCTTTAGCAACATATTATCAACTTATAAACTTAACAGATGATGTTGATATAATAAATGTTTTAAGATTCTTAGGGGAAAGAGAAATTGTTCATTATCAAAGATTTGGGGAAGCTTTAATGGACGTTTATGACTTTACTGAAAGTAAACACGTATTTTAAATTTTAGTTTTCATAGCAACGTATACTAATATACGTTGCTTTTTATTTACTATATTTTGAGTTTAATAAATTTTATTGCTTGATTAAATACTTATAAAATCTAGCTTATATTAAACAGTCTAATTTATATATTAGATAATACTCTTACCTTTATATCTTCATTTAAATTACTAAATGTAGATATATTATCTATATCTTCAATTAAAAATACTTGCAAGTATTCACTTAGCACTTTCAAAGCTGCATATTCTACTCTATTATAAAAATAATAGCTAAGATTCTTAATATATTTTAAATAACACTTATTCATTCTCACTTCTGCATATATAGAATTTGCAGATTCTCTAGATGATTTAAATAATTCTTTCAGCCTCATATATGCACACTGCTCATCTTTTGTTGTATAAAAGCTAGATAATATTTCGTCTAAAGCTTGTTCAATATTTAAAAGAGCTTTTGTATTTATAAATAAATCTATATAATATGATTCTCTACTGTATTTAAATTGATAGAAATCTGTTATTACATTCATAATATTACTCCTTATCTTTTGTTATTATAATATTTATTATTTTCAATATATGCCCTTATTTATACACTATAAAAAAGTCTTTTATAAATAAATATTTATNNNNGTTAGACTTTAGTACTTACAATAATCATATTTAACTATCACAACGAGTTAATTATTCCTTATATTAGTATAGGTAAGTATAAATTAAGTAAGTATGATATAATAAAAATATAATCAGCAGATAAAAGGARATGAATATTTTGTTAATAATCTTAGTATACATATTAAAAAGGAATACTATATTTTTTTATAGAATATAAATCTTTAAATAAGTACTTATTATACTATTTGGAGGGATATAATGAATCTATTACCTATACCTTGGATGAAACAAAAGCTAGAAAATATATATGATATCACTTTATATGGTAATTTATATTTAATTTATAATGATAAAAATAATATTAATTATAATATTGATGCTAATTTTTTAAATAATTTACTATACAACTATAATATTTTAATTGATGATTATAACCCTTTGTATATATACTTACCACTTGAGTTAAATGAACAACTATACAAATTAATAATTTTATTCAAATCTCTCTATAAAGATAATGTGTATATAATATTAGGTGGATATAAACATAATTATTTAAATCTAAATGAATTAGATTGTTTAGCTAATTTATGTAGTATTTATAAAGATTTAGATTCCCTTATAAATTATGCATACTTAATTGATAATAATAAAGCTTATGAAATATTTACATCATTGTCAGATACTCAAAAGATATATATTAATCCACTATCATCATGTACTATATCTGGAATAACTCTAAATTATCATCACAATCACTTAAATACTAATAATATCAATCATATCTCATTTGTTAATTTAATGGATGATACTTGTAATGAAAATTTTGTTGATTATTATTTAAAAGGATTAACCAATAACAATAATAACTTTAATTATAATTTTTAGACTGCCTTGCAGTCTTTTCTTTTTTTATGATATTATATAAAGTTGTGATATATAAGTAAGTATAAAAGGAGGTTTTACTATGAAACTTATATTAGCAGAAAAACCCTCTGTAGCTAAAACCATAGCATCATTTTTAGGTGCTAAAACTAGATGTGATGGATACTTTGAAGGTAACGGGTATATAGTTACATATGCTGTTGGTCACTTAGTTGGATTATATGATATGAAAGATTATGATAAAGATAAATATTCTGGTTCTTGGAAGTTTAATAATTTTCCATTTATACCTCAAGATAAATTTAAATTTAAAGTAGATAGTTCTAAAAAAAAGCAATTCGATATTGTGAAAAAACTCTTACATAGAGATGATATAGAATATATAATAAATGCAACTGATAATGATAGAGAGGGAGAGCTTATCTCTTTTTTAATATTCTTACTAGCTAAAAATAAAAAGCCAGTAAAAAGGATTTTAGTCAATGAATGGACTCCTGAAGATATAACTCGTGGTCTTAATAACTTAAAAGATGATACTGATATGAGAAATTTACAGGCTGCTGGATATACTAGACTTATAACAGATTGGTTAATAGGAATAAATTTCACATCTGTCGCAACTTTAAAGTATGGTAATGGAAAATTACTTAATATTGGACGAGTTATACTTCCAACT
Source organism: Romboutsia sp. 13368 (assembly GCF_018336475.1). Lineage (GTDB taxonomy): Bacteria > Bacillota > Clostridia > Peptostreptococcales > Peptostreptococcaceae > Romboutsia. Next base: position 534,331 of record NZ_CP048741.1, on the reverse strand, counting down.
GTTAAGTTAGTTTATGATAGAGATATGGAAATTTTAAATTTCATACCTAAAACTTATTATGAAATAGAAGGAAACTTTAACTCTAAAAATGGCCAGTATAAAGGTAAATATATAAAAGGAAAAGAAAGCAAATTTGATGATATAGAAGAAGTTAATAAAGTTATAGATAGTATAAATTCTAAAGAAGGTAAAATTATAGACAAAAAAGTTAGTATGTCTAAAGAATATGCACCTAAACTATTTAGTTTAACATCTCTTCAAGGATATATAACTTCTAAATACTCTAACTTTACATCTGATAAAGTATTAAGTGTATGTCAATCTCTTTATGAAGGTAGCGGAAAAGGTGGATATATAACTTATCCTAGAACTGATTCTATATACTTAGAGGAAAGCTTAACATCTAAAGTATCTCAAACATTAGATAAATTAAAGGTTGGCCTTGAATATGAAAATAAAATCAAATTTACTAAAACTAAAAGAGTTTTTGATTCCTCTAAAGTTGATAGCCATAGTGCCATAATACCAACTTATATAGTACCTACTAAATTAAATGCAGATGAACAAATAGTTTACAATGCTATAAAAGATAGATTTATTGCAAACTTTATGCCACCTGCTGAATATGAAAATACTGAAATTAAAACAGATGTAGATTCAAATATATTCTTAACTAAAGGTAAGGTCCTTAAGTCAAAAGGATATTTAGAAGTATATAATAAAGAAGAAAAAGATGATCTACTTCCAAGTGTAGATATTAACGATATAGTTGAAGTTTTAGAAATTAAACCTTTAACTAAACAAACAACTCCACCTAAACCTTATACAGAAGATACCTTACTTAAGGCTATGAAAAACTGTGGTAAAAATGTTTCAGATGATGATACTACAGTTTTATCTGGATATTCAATTGGAACATCTGCTACTCGTGCTGATGTATTAAAAAAGATATCTCAAGTTGGATATGTAGGTAAAAAAGGTAAATCTTATTTTATAACTGACTTAGGCAAAAACTTAGTTGAAATTTTCCCAGTTAAAGAATTATTTGACGTTGACTACACAGGTAAACTTGAAAAAAGTTTAAGTGATATACAACGAGGTCAATTTACACGTAAAGAATATTTAAATAATATAATGACCTTTATAGTTAATAATGTTGAACTTATAAAAAAAGATATTCCTAAAAATATAAGTACTGAAAACTATATATATAATCCTAAAACTAAGAAATTTTCTAAAGAATCAAATATTAAATCTAAGTCTAATACATCTAAAGAAACTAAATCTACTAAAGTTAAAGATGGAAATGATTCTTTAGGAAAATGTCCTATATGCCAAGGTGATGTTGTAGAAATAGAAAAAGGATTTATATGTAAAAACTATAAAGAATGTAAATTTGGAATTTGGAAAAATGATAAATTCCTAGAATACTATAAGAAAAAGCCTAACAAAACTATGGTTAAAAGTATATTAAAAAATGGTTCTGCTAAGGTAAAATCTCTTACATCAAAACAAGGCAATAAATTTGATGCAGTATTAAAATATTCTAAAAAAGAAAATGGATATTTTGGATGGGATATAGAAATGTAAGGTTGCTAATTTTAGCAACCTTAAAATTTATCATTAAAAGTTTCATCAATTTTCGTTCTTGCCATTTTTATAATTTCAGAAAGATTATATCCCTTTAATTTACATCCACACTTAGGACAATAATCTAACTTTTTAGATACTAAAGCTCTACAACTAGGTTCTGGACATCTCACTTTTTCATTAACTTCATATACTCTAAGTCCACATCTTGGGCATATAGTTCCAGGACGTGATGAGACATCCTTTCCACATCTTGGACATTTAGTCATAATATATCCCTCCCAAATAATAAAACACCTCTACATAATAATATGCATTAAACCTATTATAAAGTTCACACATATTTACATTAAGAGGTGCTTTCTTATTACACTTAATATATCAATATACATATTATATTAAAGTATTTAAATATATTCAAGTTAA
>NZ_CP048741.1:530235-532082 GCF_018336475.1 Romboutsia sp. 13368 | reverse complement strand
TATCTTTAAACCATTTNCTTTCATTTTATYCATTATTATCCCTGCTGTTTCTTCTATAGCCTTATTAGAAACATCTATTACTGGACATCCAACTTTTTTCATAATTTTTTCTGCATAATCTAATTCTTGAAGTATTCTTTCTAAATTAGCATAACTTGCATTACTTGATAAACCTAGTGCTTTTAATCTTTCATTTCTTATTGAGTTAAGTTTTTCTGGAGTATTAGTTAACCCCATAATCTTTTTAGGATCTATCTCAAATACTTCTTTAGGTATTGGTATTTCAGGTACTAAAGGTACATTAGCAACTTTTATATTTTTATTAGCTAAATACATACTAAGAGGAGTTTTAGAAGTTCTAGATATACCTAAAAGTACAATATCTGATTTTAATATTCCCCTTGGATCTTTTCCATCATCATATTTAACTGCAAATTCTATAGCTTCAACTCTTTTAAAGTATCTTTCATCTAATTTTCTTATAACTCCAGGCTCTCTTTTTGGATTTTTACCAGTCTTTTTAGATATTTGTTTAAGTAAAGGAGTCATTAAATCTATGTGGCTTAAATCTTCTTTTTCACAAAATTCCTTTGCTATATTTAATAAATTTTCTGAAACTAAAGTATATACTATTATAGCCTCTTCATTTTTACCACTTTCTAGTACTTCCTTTAAAAACTTTTCATCAGCTACATATGGAAATCTTCTTATTTCATAATCATTTTCTATATTAAATTGAGATAATGCAGCTTTAGTAACTTGCTGTGCTGTTTCTCCCACTGAGTCTGATATGACGTATACAACTAAATTTTCCATGTACTCCTCCTTAATTGTCAGTTAGCTCTAAAAATAACTTTGTTATATTAGTTTTAGACAGTCTTCCTATTACCTTAACATGATTTTCATCATCTTTATTAGTTTCAACTACTGGAATAGAATCTACTTCATGTTCTATTATCTTTTTAGTTGCCAATATTATATCATCATCTTTATTAGCCGTTACAACATTAGGTGTTCTAGTCATTATCATACCCACAGGTATTTTATTTATATCTGCACCTCCTATTGTTGCCTTTAACAAATCTTTTCTAGATACAATACCACATAAATTCTCATTATCATCTATTACAAATATACTTCCTACATCAGATAAAAACATTGTAACTATAGTATCATATATATTAGTATCCTGTTTTATAACTACAGGCATACTCATTATATCTTTTACTCTTTTATCTTTTATCTTATTACCTACTAAACTAGTCCCATTTATACCTGAGTAAAAATATCCTACTTTAGGTCTTGCATCTAATATACCAGTCATTGTAAGTATTGCTAAATCAGATCTTAATGTAGCTCTAGTCACATTTAAAATTGAAGCAATTTGTTCACTAGTTATAGGTTCATTTTCTTTTACTATATCTATTATCTTAAGTTGTCTTGGGTTAAGTTGAATAGTAGTCACCTTCTTTCAAATATAATATATATTTAATCAAATWTAATGGTGATGGTAAAATATAAGAATTTACTAAATCAAATTCAGTAACTATAGTCCATATAGCAAGTAAAATTACAATTGAAATACATGTTTTTGTAACTTTCTTTTTATTCATTTATTAACACTCCGTCTCCATTGTTGCATCCATTTGTGCAATAAAGCATTTCTACTAAATCATCTTTTTTATATAAATTATTTTTAAAGTATGATTTTATATTTTCTGCGCCTGAAATACTGCTAACCTTAGCCTCTAAACTTTCAAAATATCCAGGTGGTATTGGACTAGCATCAAGTAATTTAGCTTCAGCTTTTTCAGTATTATTTAAATCTTTTATAAATTCTTTCCAAC
>NZ_CP048741.1:522896-530230 GCF_018336475.1 Romboutsia sp. 13368 | reverse complement strand
ATCTATTTATATATCTTATAAATACCCACAAATCTAAATTTTATTTTTAATTATAAAAATAAATAGGAGGAATTAATATTCCCCCTAAATTATTATTTATAAACTATTTTAGATAAGTCACATATACTTAACATAGTATCGTATATTTGCTTTAATAATCCTAATCTATTATTTTTTATAGCTTCATCTTTATCCATTACCATTACACTATCAAACATTGCATCTATAGATGGTCTTAATGATGCAAAGCTATCTAGAGCTTCACTATATCTCTTTTCTTTTAATAATTCGTAAACTTTAGCTTTTGTATTATTAAATTCTTTGTATAAATTAATTTCAGCTTCTTCTTTTAATAAACTTTCATTAACTTCGCTAGATATAGCTTTTTGAGCTAGTGTAGAAACTCTATTAAATGCTGTAAGCATTTCAACTAATTCATCTTTATTTAACCAGTTATTAAGCTCATTTGCTCTTAAGTACATATCAGATATATCATTTATGTCAGAGCTTAATACAGCTTCTATTACATCATATCTTATACCTAAATCTCTGAATAAGTTTTTAATTCTTTCTTTAAAGAATTCCATTATAGAATTTATTACTTCATCTTTATTAAATTCTAAGTTAGAGTAATTTTCTAAAGATAATTCTACTAATTTCTTTAAGTCTATATCTAATTTACTATCCATTATTATATTAAGTATACCTAATGCTTGACGTCTTAGAGCATATGGATCTTGAGATCCTGTTGGTTGTATTCCTATTGCAAAGAATCCTGCTATAGAATCTAACTTGTCAGCTATAGCTAAAGCTATACCAGCATTAGTTTTAGGAAGTATATCACCTGCAAATCTTGGTAGGTAATGTTCAAATATAGCTTCACAAACAGCTTCATTTTCACCGCTAACTTTAGCGTATTCTCTTCCCATGATACCTTGAAGCTCTGTAAATTCAAATACCATATTTGTAACTAAGTCTGATTTACAAAGCTTAGCTGCTCTCTTAGCATCTTCTTTATCTTGTTGTAAATTTAATAAATCTATTATATTAGAACTTAAATTTTCTATTCTTAAAGTTTTATCATATACTGTACCTAATTTAGCTTGGAATACTACACTCTTTAATTTTTCTGTGTAGCTTTCTAAAGTCTTTTTAGTATCTTCTTTGTAGAAGAATAATGCATCTTCTAATCTAGCAACTAAAACTTTTTCATTACCAGCTTTAACTTTATCTATTCTATAATCATTACCATTTCTAACAGCTATAAAGTTAGGTAATAATTTCCCATCTTTAACAACTGGGAAGTATCTTTGATGTTGTTGCATAGGAGTTGTTACAACTTCTTTTGGTAACTTAGCATAATCTTCATCAAATTCTCCATAAAATGCTGTTGGATATTCAACTAGATGAGTAACTTCTTCTAATAAATCCTCATCAAATTCAACTTCTCCACCTAAAGAATTAGCAACTTCTATACATTGTTTTCTTATAAGTTCTTTTCTCTTATCTTGATCTAATATTACGAAGTTTTCTTCTAACTTAGTTAAGTAATCTTCTAATGAGTTAACTTCAAATTCACTTTGTCCTAAGAATCTATGTCCTTTTGTAACATTAGATGATATTATGCCTTCTAAATCAATTTCAAATACTTTATCATTTAATAAAGTAACCATCCATCTTATAGGTCTAGCAAATCTCATGTTTCTTCCACCCCAACGCATAGCTTTAGGGAAAGTTACATTTTTTACAGCCTCAGGTAATATAGATTTTAAAACTTCACTAGTTTCTTTTCCTTCTTGTCTTATTGTTCCAAATATGTATTCATCTTTTCCTACTGTTTTGAAAACAACATCTTCTTCTTTAAGACCTTTACTCTTCATAAATCCTAATGCAGGTTTTGTAAAGTTTCCATCAGCATCTAATGCTATTTTCTTTGAAGGACCTTTAACTTCTTCTTCTAAGTTACTTTGTTTTTCACTTATGTTTTCAACTATAAAAGTTAATCTTCTAGGTGTTCCATATGTTTTTATATTATCGAATTCTATTCTATTTTCATTAAACATCTTTGTTAAGTTGTTTTTGATTTGATCTAAAGTACTACTTACAAATCTTGATGGTAATTCTTCAACACCAACTTCAAATAAAAGGTAGTTATTCATTATTTATCACCTTCCTTTAAAAGTGGGAATCCCATTTCTTCCCTTTGTTTAACAAATGCAGCTGCTACATTTCTTGACATATTTCTAACTCTTCCTATGAAAGATGCTCTTTGGCTAACTCCTACAGCCCCTCTTGCATCTAATGTATTGAAAGTATGAGAACATTTTAATACATAGTCATATGCAGGAATTACTAATCCTCTTTCCATAAGTTTAAGACCTTCTTTTTCATATATATCAAATAAATTAAATAACATATCTGCATCACATTCTTCAAATGCATACATAGAGTTTTCGTATTCAGCTTGCTTAAATACATCTCCATAAGTTATTTCATCATTCCATTTTAAATCATAAACACTATCAACTTCTTGTATGTACATTGCTAGTCTTTCTAGACCATATGTAATTTCTCCTGTTTCTAGTTCACATTCTATACCACCAACTTGTTGGAAATATGTAAATTGTGTTATTTCCATACCGTCTAACCATACTTCCCATCCAAGTCCCCAAGCACCAACTGTAGTTGATTCCCAGTTATCTTCAACAAATCTTATATCATGTTCATTTGGGTCTATACCTATAGCTTTTAAACTTCCTAAGTATAATTCTTGTATATTGTCTGGTGATGGCTTTAATATAACTTGGAATTGGTGATGTTGATATAATCTATTAGGGTTCTCACCATATCTACCATCAGCCGGTCTTCTAGATGGTTCTACATAACAAACTTTCCAAGGTTCTGGTCCTAATGATCTTAAAAAAGTATTAGGGTTCATAGTCCCTGCACCTTTTTCAACATCGTAAGGTTGCATCATTATACATCCTTGCTTAGACCAATAGTTTTGCAATGTAAGTATCATATTTTGAAAATTCATATTAATACCTCCTTTAATAATATTGCTTAATATAACAAAGCCTTTCGTCTACACGAAAGGCCTTTAATAGCTATCTTATAACTTTTAGGATATCAAATTAAACAAAATTTGTCAATGTAAATGGATTCCTATTTATTCAAATCTAAATTGTCATCATCTTCATTTATAAGTTCATCTGTTACATCTTTATCATCTTTTTTATTGTCTACTACAACATCTTTTACTTCTTTAGCTGTGTTGACTAGCATTTGTTTTAGCATATTAAGTTTTTCTTCATTTAGCTCTCCTAAATCAACTATCGCTCCATCATCTTCATTTTGTATTTTAATTCTACATTTGCCTATGACTGCTGCTGATAATCCAACTAATGTATATATAGGAAGTAATGCAACTCCTACTACTCCAGCTGTTAATGGTATATTCATTATAACTTTATTATTTCTATCAATTATAACTCTTATAACACTACTTTTCTTAAGAAGTTCTTTAGCTTGTTTTGCTACATCTTTAAAATCATCACTATCTTTAGAAAATATATCTTCAACAGCTTTTTTTGCTTGTTTAGTTTTCTTTGATATATTACTTTGTATTGTGTTATTAGATTCTAGTGATATTATTGCTTCTATAACATCTCCATTATGTTCCAAAAGTGCTTGTTTTGCTTGGGCATATGTTACACTTGGTACTCTTTGTATTACTGTATCAATTTTTTCTATTGTTATTTCGTTACTCACCCTTATCAGCTCCCTTAATATTTTCTATATCTTTTAACAAGTACAGCGATTTAAAGCTCACATTTTCAACATAAACGTTTAAATATTGCTTTAAAACTTTTTCTAACTCATAAGTTATATACTTGGATACTTTGGCTTTACTACAGGTTAATATATCGTTATTTAATATATATTCCATTAACTTTACAGTTGTTACATCTAATTTTATATTTCCTTCAATATTTTCACTACATAAATCACATATTAAGCCACCTTCATATATATTAAAATTTGATGACTTTACATTCATACTTCCACAAATACTACATTTATTTACAACTGGCCTAAATCCTATATAGTCTAAAAACTTTAGTTCAAATGCCCTAGTTATAAACTTTTTATCTGTATTTTCTTGTGTGTATAAGTATAGAGTTTGAGCAAGTAGTATAAATAATCTATTATTAGTTTGATTCTCACATGTAGAACTTTCTACTAGTTTAGTAATATAGGTAGCATATGAAAATGCTTCTATATCATATGAAATATCATAAAAACTTTTTATCATATCACTTTGGTTTACAGTATACATATTACCTTTTCTTTTTAATGTATAATTTGCGTAAGAAAAAAGTTGAGCTGATGAAAGCAATGAACTTTTATTTCTTTTTGCTCCCTTTGCTATTGCTGATACTTTTCCTAATTTACGTGTAAACAAAGTTAGTATAACATCATTTTCTTTATATCTTATAGCTTTAAGTACTATCCCCTGGGTGTTCAGTATTATCATCGCTGTTATCTATCTCCCTTAATAATCCATCAGTTTCTTCATGCAAGTTTTTATAGTCACTTAAATATAGATATGCCTCTATACTACCGGTCTTTTTAAAAACTTCCCAACACAAATTGTTCATTTTTAAAAACCCCCTTCTCACGGTTATATTTATATTCTTAGTAAGAAGAGGGTAAATAATTCATTAAGTTATTAAACAATTTTTGACAAAATTATAGTTGTTGTTATTAAATATATCGTTATTCCTGTTATATCAAGCAGTGTAGCTATAACTGGTGCTGATATTATTGATGGGTCAACATCTAATTTTTTAAATAATATAGGCATAAATCCACCTATCATAGCTCCAACTATCATATTTATAAATAAAGATATTGAAACAACTAAAACTATATTTATATCTTTTATAAATATGAATGCTATAATTGCAACTATAAAGCTACATGCTACACCTGTAATAATACCTACTACAGCTTCTCTTATAACATTATTAAATTCTAAATCTTTATTAGATAAACTCATTACAGTAAGTGCATATGATTGAGTTCCTATATTTCCTCCCATACCTAAAACTACAGGTATGAAAAATACTAAAGATGCATATGTAGGATTCATAACAAAGTCTAAATTTGAAAGTATTGAACTTGATAAAAGACCCGCTAATAAAGTAATTATTAGTAATGGTATTCTAGCTCTTACAGATGAAATTATTTGCTCTGAAGGTGTTTTATTTACACTTTGAGCAATATCTCTTTCTTGTTCTGATGTACCTGCAAATTTATACATATCTTCAGTTGCTTCTTCTTCCATTACATCTATTATATCGTCTACTGTAATAATACCTTTTAATTTATGTTCTCTATCTATAACAGGTATTGCTATTAAATTATATTTTGAAACTAGTCTAACTGCTTCTTCTCTGTCTTCATCAACAAAAACAGATATTATATTTTCACTCATTAAGTCTTTTACTATACTACTGTCTCTAGCAAGTATTAGCTCTCTTAGTGATAATACTCCTACTAATCTTTCTTCATTGTCAACTACATATACATAGTATATAGTTTCTGCATCTTCTGCATATTCTCTAAGATGAGCTATCGCTTCTTTAGCAGTCATATATTCATTAATTTCTATATATCCAGTTGTCATTATTCCGCCAGTTGATTCTTCTTCATATATTAATAGTTCTTTTACATCATCTGCATCTTCTTGACTTAAAAGTTCCATTATATCTTCTCGTTCATTTTCTTCTAACTGACTTAATATATCTGCCATATCATCAAGAGACATTAGCTCTAATATATTTTTTTTATACTCTGTATCTAATTTTGATAGTATACTACTAAAAAATTCTACATCACTTTCTTCTAATATAGATGCTGCCATATCTACAGGTAATACTTCAAATAGTTTTATTTTTTCATTTTCCTCTAGATTTTCCATAATATCAAATATATCTATTATATGATATTCTTCAAGCAACTCTCTAAGTTCTAATATCTTATTATTTTCAATTAATACAGTTACTTCACTTAATAAATTCTTGGAACCATCCTGTTTCCTATCCATATAATTCACCTTTATTTTTCAGTATATCCGAAATTACTTACATAGTTTTGTAAGTTTCTCCAGTTCTCTTTTACTTTTACCCATAATTGAAGATTAGCTTGAGATCCTAATAGTAATTCTATATCCGCTCTAGCTGATTTTCCTATTCCTTTTAATTTTCTACCATTTTTACCTATTATTATACCTTTATGAGAATCTCTTTCACAATAAATTACAGCTGATATATCAACTATTTCTTTATCTTTTCTTGATTTCATTCTCTCTATTTCAACTGCAACACCATGAGGTACTTCATCATGAACATAGTGTAAAACTTTTTCTCTTATAAGTTCTGATACCAAAACTCTTTCTGGTTGATCTGTTATCATGTAATCTGGGAAGTATTGAGGCCCTTCTTCTAAATGAGATTTTATAACTTTTAAAAGTTCATTTATATTTCTTCCCTTTAATGCTGATATAGGTACTATTTGCTTGAATACACCTTCTTCATTATACATCTTCATTAAATCAAATAATTCTTCTTCACTTAATTGGTCTATTTTATTTAAAACTAGTACAACTGGAGTTTTTATATTTCTTAAATCCTCTATAATTTTTCTATCTCCAGGTCCTATTTTTTTAGATTCATCAACAACAAACAATACTAAGTCTACATTTTTAAAAGCATCTGTTGCTGATTTAACCATGAATTCTCCTAATTTATTTTTAGGTTTATGTATCCCTGGTGTATCTAAAAATACTACTTGAGCTTCTTCATCTGTGTATACAGCTTGTATTGTATTTCTTGTAGTTTGAGGTTTATCACTCATTATTGCTATTTTTTCTCCAACTACGTTATTCATTAAAGTAGATTTACCTACATTTGGTCTTCCTACTATACTAACAAATCCTGATTTAAACATGTCATATTTCTCCTATCGTTATCTTTTGTTATTTATTTTATGAAAATTACTACTTGAGAAATAATTCTTAACTATTTTTTATTAGTTTATATTATTTCTATTTTTTAGTATCATATTATAATTCATATATATGGTCCAAATTATATAATTCTTTACTATTTATTTTTATCTTCTATTCATTTTTGTATCCAATAATTTATATTTAATTCACTTCTATAAACCTATATTATAAAAAAATCACAATAAATATTCTTGTATTAAAATATTTTATTATCTTATTTAGTACCTTACATTATAACATAAAAAAGAAGTCTTCACGA
>NZ_CP048741.1:517667-522764 GCF_018336475.1 Romboutsia sp. 13368 | reverse complement strand
TAATTCATATATATGGTACAAATTATATAATTCTTTATTATTTATTTTTATCTTCTATTCATTTTTGTATCCAATAATTTATATTTAATTCACTTCTATAAACCTATATTATAAAAAAATCATAATAAATATTCTTGTATTAAAATATTTTATTATCTTATTTAGTACCTTACATTATAACATAAAAAAGAAGTCTTCACGACTTCTTTTTTATGTATATATATCTTAAAATAAAATATATAGTTTAAATATTAATTTATACTTTATAATATTTGAATTTGGAATACTAATATAGCTATTAAAGTACCTAAAAGTGCACCTGCAACAGTTTCCCAGAAAGTATGTATTTTCCCTTCTATTCTACTTTGTGCAACCAATACTGCCATTAAATATGCTAAAGTTGAAGTCACAACTTTCTCCCACATAAAAGTAATGGCTGTAGCCATAGCAAATGCTAATGCTGTATGTCCACTTGGCATTCCACCTTTTAGTGGTGTTCCTGTTGATGTTATAGCTTTTACAACTACGACTGCTATTAACACTAAAACTATACAAATTAATGTTAAATGGAGTTGTGATTGTCTTATTGTATTTAATACATGATAAGATATTTCCGTTAATTTATCATAAAATATTAAATACCCTACTACAAGTGAGTTTAATGCTGCTATTAAAACTCCCCCAGCAGCCACATCTTTAGCAATTTTAGCAAGAGGATGGTATTCATCAGTTATCATATCTATAGTTTTTTCCACAGCAGTGTTAAACATTTCAGCTATTACAACTAAACTTATTGCGAAAACTAAAAATATCATTTCTATTTTTTCTAAACCCAAAAATAAACTAGCTATAAGAATTAATACAGCTATAAAATAATGAATTTTCATATTCCTTTCAAATTTAAAGGTATATATTATTCCTTCTATCGCTGCATTAAAAGCTTTAATTATACCTTGACGAGCTTTAGTTTTTTTCATAAAGCTTACTCCCTCGTTATGTTTAACTTATTAAGTATATACTCTTCCTTTTCTCTCATTTGCTTTGTATTTTCTTCTGTATCATGGTCATATCCTAAAAGATGGAATGTACTATGGCAAACTAAAAAGCAAACTTCTCTTTCAAAACTATGATTATATTCTTTACTTTGCTCAAATGCTTTTTCTAAGGATACAACTATATCACCTAATGATTCTTCTTCTAACTCTATATCAAATTCATCAGTTAACATAGGGAATGATAATACATCTGTAGGTCTATCTATACCTCTAAATTGTTTATTTAACTCATGTATTTCCTTATTGTCTACAAAAGATAAACTTACTTCATAATCATCATCATATCCTTCATAGTCTAAACACTCTGTTATTATATCTTTTATTTTCTCAATTAACTCTTCACTTACACTTAGTTTATCTTGTCTGTCATCTATTATAAGTTCCATCTTTTCACCTTTTTTCCTTTGTTTTATATTACTTTTTCTTATTATTTTTATCTTGTTTTTTAATTTTTACTTTTTCTTGTCTTTTATCATAATTATCATAAGCTACTATAATTCTTTGAACTAATGCATGTCTAACAACATCTCTTTGAGTTAAAGTTATACTTCCTATACCTTCAACACCTTTTAAAACATCTCTTGCATGAATTAACCCACTTTTCTTATTTTCTGGTAAGTCAGTTTGAGTTAAATCTCCTGTTACTACTGCTTTAGATCCAAACCCTAATCTAGTTAAAAACATCTTCATTTGCTCTTTTGTTGTATTTTGAGCCTCATCTAATATAATAAATGCATTATCTAAAGTTCTTCCCCTCATAAAGGCAAGTGGGGCAACTTCTATTAATCCTCTTTCTAGATATTTATTAAATTTATCAGCACCTAACATATCAAACAATGCATCATATAATGGTCTTAAATATGGATCAACTTTATCTTTTAAATCCCCAGGTAAAAATCCTAAGTTTTCTCCTGCCTCAACTGCAGGTCTTGTCAGGATAATTCTACTAACCTCATCTCTTTTAAATGCTTTTACTGCCATAGCTACTGCTAAATATGTTTTACCAGTACCTGCCGGACCTATCCCAAAGGTTATATCATTATTTTTGATTAAATTTATGTATTCTTTTTGCCCTAATGTTTTAGGTTGAACAGCTTTTCCCTTTTGTGTTAATACAATAGTATCTTCTAGCTCTTTTATTTTATCTTCACTTCCTTCTAATAATAAAGATAGTGAATAAGAAATACTTTGCTTATCTAGCTTTTTACCATTTGATACACTTTGGTGAAGCTCTGTCATAAGTTTTAATGCTTGATTTACATTTTTTTCTTCTCCCATTAAAACTATATTACCTTCTCTTAAAATAACATCTATTTTTAAAGTTTCCTCTATTAATTTAATATTTTCATCGAAATTTCCAAATAACTCTCTTTCAAAAGTTTCTTCTTTAACTATGAAATTCTTTTGTACTATCATTTATATAGTCCTCCTTAGTTAATACAATAAATTATTGATTATCATTTTGTTTATTAGAGTCATCTTCTTTATTGTCAGTATCTTCAAATTCGTTTCTAATATCATTTATAGGTCTTTTTTCTGGGTTAGATGGTTGAACTTCTTCTCCTTCTTTAGGGGTATTTTGCTCTCTAATCATATTCTCAGCTTCTGCTTTACTTAAAGAATATATATTAGCTATGTTCTCAGATGTTTGTACTGTTATTGTATATTCTAGCATATTTTTATTAACATTATAATTATGTTTAGAATCTATTATTCTTGCAGATGCAGGTATAGTATAATCTAGTTGTTTTAAAGTTTTCTCTTTTAATTCTTTTTTAACCTGTTCTTTATCTTTTTCTACTTTTTTATCTTTAGTTTCATAGAATGTACTCACTTTTATTCTTAGTGGGAATGTATAATTTCCTAAAGACAACTTATACTCATTATTTTCAATAGTATAATTATTATACTTTATACTTTTTCTTATAGTATATTCATTATCATAAAAACTTAAAGTATATATATTTTTTTTATTACCAGTTTTCTCTTTAACTATTTCTTCATAGCTTGCACTATTAGAAGCTTCATAAAATGTAGTTGCCCATACTTCCGGAATTGATTTATTGTTAGATCCACTTACTAAAATATCTCCCTTTCTAACTATATCACCTTTATTAACTACAGAATTTCCACTTCTTGCTATTACCTTTTCTATTATACCATCTTTCTTAGCAATTATATTACAATAATTTGATTGTTCTACTGATTTAAGTGTCTCTGCCTTTTTTGTTACGGTTACAAATATATTAGTTCCCTTTACATTTATTGAAAGATAAGCTACTTCATCAAACTTTAACATTACATGGTCTCTTATTTCTTTTCTATCTATACTTTTTTTATAAACTCCTGGCTTTAATCCAGCTTCATATAGCTCTTTTCTTATTTCATCCTTTTTAATTCCTTCAGGAACTTGTATATATATATCAGTTACAAATTGAGACGTCATAATAAGTAAAAATAATGATATAATAGCACATATCCACATAGCTTTATTTTTATATACTCTTTTTAATATAAATGGTATCCCTGTACTTTGTTTTATCTTTACATCAAAATTACTGCCTCTATATACATTTTTAAATGCTTTAATATCTTCTCTATCTAAGTTAAATTCAATCTTTGTACTACTTATTTTCTTTACATTATATACTTTTATACCATTTCTCATTAAATGATTTAAAAATTTTTCTACCGAAACGCCTTCTACAGTTATAACATAGTATCCTCTTATATAACTTATCACTTGTATATCCTCCTAATCTACATACTCAATACTGTATATAATTCCCTTTATACCTATTTCTCCTTCTGTAATATATTTTAATAAAAGCTTATCTCCTAAGATTTTAATTGTTTTAGCTTTCGTTTTTACTCTTATTAAATTATTTTCATATTCTAGTATCGATAAATAATTTTCTACACTTACAAATGTATTTCCTATAGTTGTCACAGTTGGTTGATTTACTTGTAAATCATTAGAAATCTCTAACATTTATCCACCTCCACAATACATTTTCATCACTTATTTTTAGCATAATATAGTATATATCTATCGTATTATTTCATAATATAGTATATATCTATCGTATTATTTTAGTGCATAAGTTCTATAGTCAGATTATATATACTAAATTTTAATATATATGTAAACTTCTACTAGATTAAGAATAAAATAAATTAATACTTCTTATAATTTTTTAGAAAGGATGGTTATATGAAAAATGACTTAATATTTATAGTTCAAAAATGTATATGCATTGATTTTCTAATTAATGCAATAATATCCTCTAATATATATAATCATTTAAATTTTCTTACTGATTTAAAAAAAGAAAATTTAAAAAATATAAAGGTCATGTGTAATTTATATAAATGTACTTACAATGATGAGCTTTTACTGAAAAACACCCCTAGTATAAGATTAGATAAAAACATAGAAAATAATCTAAATACACTTCTTCTGTACAGTCTAGATATATTAACTAAGGTTGATATATTAAAAAAACAATATTCTCAATCTTATTATAAAAATATATTTAAAGGTCTATATGATAGCTACTTTAATTTAATATCTTATATTAACTGTTTTTGTCCCCTATCATCTAATACTTATGCTAATGTTGATAATATTGAAAATAAATATTTAAATTTAGGTGAATCAAATAATTTTCCAATATTCTTTAAAATTTTAAATTCTTCTATTAATAAGCTCCAATTCAATAATAAAATTAATTTAATTAGAGACATTTGCATAGAAGCTATCTATTTATTTTTTTCTTATTCCATAACTGATGATTTAATTGTAGATGAGTACTATGAAATTTTTTTTGAAAATAATCCTGAAAATAAATTTTATCAATTTTTCTTTAAATTAGATGTTGGCTCTTTCAAGGTACGTATATATGATAAATCTCTAGTAGTATTTTATATTTATCAAACACCTAAAAATATAATAAATATATTTCCACCTCTAAATAAAGATAATAGTAAATTACTTGTAGATATGTATTTAGAAGAAAAGTTTAAAGATGATTTTAATAAT
>NZ_CP048741.1:512405-517486 GCF_018336475.1 Romboutsia sp. 13368 | reverse complement strand
AAACAAATATATAAATAATTTTCTATTAAGTAAAAATAAATTATAAAAGTATAAAAGGGCGTGTCTCAATTACTAATTAGAAACAATCCCTTTTATACTTTTATCTATTAATTACCCATATAAAATAGTTTAACAATAAAGCATATAGTAACCATATTAAGTATGGTAAATTTATCAAGCCTGCAGCTTTATTTATTTATAAAATTTATATATCATTATTATAAGTACTATTATCAATAATATTAAATCAACTAAGGCTGTAAATCTTAAACCTAATCCAAAAAATAATATACTCCATATAAAATTTAAACCTAGCTGCAACCAATAATAAAACATTGCATCTTTAACTTTTGATAAAGTAGATCCCTTTTTTAATATTTTATATGATGATATCCCCATAAGTACATATAGTATAGTCCAAGCTATAGGAAATATATAACCTGGTGGTGCAAAGCTTGGCTTTATTAACTGGGAATAATATTGCGATGTTGATACTCCAGATAGCAAGCTTGATAGAGAATTACTTAAATAACCTATTATTAACGGTATTAATATACTTATTATAAAATTTCTTACCTCTTTAATTGATATAATCAATTTTTTCTCCCCCTCTTTTAATTCTCATTTAGTTAATAAATATGTACAAGACTAYACTAATGTTTCAAATAAAAAATTTAATAAGTAAAAAAGCCTAGAGATTACTCTCTAGACTTTTAATCTATTGTAAGTTAGCTTTCACTAACTCATTTATTAGTTTACCATCAGCTCTACCTTTTACTTTAGGTCTTATAACTGACATTATTTTTCCCATATCTTTCATTGAAGTAGCTCCAACTTCAGATATAGTAAGTTTTACTATTTCATTTAGCTCTTCTTCGCTTAACTGTTGAGGTAGGTACTCTTTTAAAACTTTGATTTCAGCCTCTGTTTCACTTACTAAGTCGTCTCTATTAGCTTTGGCGAATTCTTCTAAAGCATCTCTACGTTGCTTTAGTTGTTTAGATATTATATCTATAATTCCTTCGTCATCAAGTTCAACTCTATTGTCAACCTCATATTGCTTTATAGAAGCTCTTATCAAAGTTACTACAGATTTCTTTACTGTATCTTTGTTCTTCATTGAAGATTTTAAATCTTCTTGTAACTTTTCTTTAAGGGACATTCCCTTCACCTCTTTATTTGTATATTACTATTTCTTAGCGTTTTTTCTTCTTGCTGCTTCTGCTTTCTTCTTACGTCTAACGCTTGGCTTATCATAGTGCTCTCTTTTTCTAACTTCAGACATGATGCCAGACATAGCACATTGACGCTTGAATCTTCTTAAAGCGCTGTCTAATGTTTCATTTTCTCTTACTCTTACTTCTGACATTTCTTTTTCCCTCCCTCCGATAGCGCGAATTATGCTTTGGACTGTAACGATTATTCTGC
Organism: Romboutsia sp. 13368; assembly: GCF_018336475.1. Taxonomy (GTDB): domain Bacteria; phylum Bacillota; class Clostridia; order Peptostreptococcales; family Peptostreptococcaceae; genus Romboutsia. Next base: position 516,058 of record NZ_CP048741.1, on the reverse strand, counting down.
AAAAGATGCATTACAATCTCACACTTTGTTTATTATAAACTAATTTTATTTTTTTTTCAAGTATTTTTAAACAATAAGGTCTTTTTTTAACTAGTTTATTTTTCCATATGTTCATATAAAGGTAATTTCTTACCTGCAAGTACATGATAATGGATATGTTTTACCTCTTGTCCTCCATCATCTCCGCAGTTATTTATAATTCTAAATCCAGACTTGGCAAAGTTTTTATCATTAGCTATTTTATTTATAATATTATGAATATGTGCAACTATATCCATTTCATTCTCAGGTATATCAATAATACTTTCATAATGTTTTTTAGGTATAACTAATATATGATATGGTGCTACTGGATTTATATCATTAAATGCTAATACTTTATCATCTTCATAAACTTTACTAGATGGTATTTCACCATTTATTATTTTACAAAATATACAACTCACTTGATACACCTCCTTTATATGATTTTATATATTTTTCTACAGATTATACTAATATTCCTTCTACATATTCANCTTKNTACACCTCCTTTATATGATTTTATATATTTTTCTACAGATTATACTAATATTCCTTCTACATATTCATCTTTTATATCTGTTAATTTAACTTTTAGTATTTCTCCATGTATATCTTTATCACTCTTAACTACAACTCTTATATAGTTAGGCGTTAATCCTTCATAAGTATTTTCTGCTATACTTTGTTCAAATAAAACATCTATTTCTTGTCCAATAAACTTTCCTGCAAATTTTTCAAAGTTTTCTTTATTTAAATTTAAAAGTTTATCACTTCTAAGTTGTTTCATTTGCGGATCTATTTGATTTTCCATAGTAGCTGCTGGAGTACCTTTTCTTGGAGAATATTTAAACACATGCATTTGTGATAATTCTATTTCCTTTAAAAATTCATATGTTTTATTAAATTCATCATTAGTTTCTCCAGGGAAACCTACAATTACATCAGTAGTTATTGCTACATTAGGTATATTTTCTCTTAATCTATCTACTATTTCCTTATATTCTTTAGTAGTATATCTTCTATTCATTCTCTTTAATGTCTCATCACAACCACTTTGTAATGATAAATGATAGTGTGGACATACTTTTTCCATTTTAGAAACTTCGCTTACAAATTCATCTGTAAATAATATTGGTTCAACTGAACTTAATCTTATTCTTTCTATTCCATCTATTTCATTTATAGTTTTTATTACAGTTAATAAGTTTATATTTTCATCTCTTACATCTTTTCCATATGATGCAACATGTATTCCAGTTAAAACTACTTCTTTATATCCATTTAAAACTAACTTTTCAACTTCTGCTACTATACTTTCTAAGTCTCTACTTCTTACTTTTCCACCTCTTGCATAAGGTATTATACAGTAAGTACAGAATCTATCACATCCATCTTGTATTTTTATAAATGCTCTAGTTCTTCCATTTGTTTGACTTATTTCTATTTCTTCAAAAGCTCTGACCTTCATTATGTCATCAACTGTACTTGCTTTTTTGCTACCATCAAGTTTTTTTATTTCTTCTACAATTTGTCTTCTTTCATTAGTTCCCATAACTAAGTTTACTTCTTCTATCTCAAGTATTTCTTCTGGAGATACTTGTGAGTAACAACCAACAACAGCTATTATTGCATTTGGGTTTTTCTTTTTCATTCTTCTTATATATTGACGTGATTTTCTATCACTCATATGAGTTACAGTACATGTATTTATTACATAAACATCTGCAAATTCTTCACTATCAACTTGAACATATCCATCTTTTTTAAACATCTCAAGCATAGCTTCAGTTTCATATTGGTTTACTTTACATCCTAATGTGTAAAAAGCTACTTTTTTCATTTATTCGTCGCCTCCTAAGTCGCTTAATTCATATAAAACTATAGAAGAAGCTACAAGTGATGCAGTTTCTGTTCTTAAAATTCTAGGTCCTAAAGATACTGACGTTCCACCTATTTCTTCTATAGCTTCTATTTCGCTTTCTTCAAATCCACCTTCTGGACCAACAAAGATTCCCATAGTATTTATATTTACACCTTTTATTGCTTGTTTAATCGATTTTGTTCTTTCATTTTCATAAGGTGCTATATTTAAGTCATTATTATTCATATCTTCTAAAGCTTCTTTAAAGCTTAATATACCTCTTAATGTAGGTATCTTACCTCTTTTACTTTGCTTTGCTGCTTCGTATATTATACGTTCCCATCTTTCAAGCTTTTTATCTTCTTTTTTATCATCTACTTTTGATACACTTCTTTTAGTTTGTACTAGAACTATTTCATCTACTCCAACTTCAGTAAGCTTTTGAAGTATCATTTCCATTTTAGGTCCTTTGGGAAGACCTTGATATACTTTTATTTTTAAGTCTGATTCTCTTTTTACATCAACTTTTTCTAATATGTTTAAACTAACTGCAGATTTATCTATATCAGTTATCTCACATATATATTCATTATTGTCATTATCACATATTTCTAATTCTTCTCCAATTTTACATCTAAGTACTTTAGAAATATGTTTTACATCTTCACCTTCAATAATACAACTATTAGTTTCTAAATTAATATTTTGTTTTTTTACAAAAAATCTATCCATAAAATCACCTACTTAATTTTAGAAACTATAGCATTCCACTCACCTAAAGATTGTACTTCAACAACTTCAAGTCCATTTTCTTCTAAAGAAGCTTTAACTTCATCTACTTTTGCATGTATTATACCTGATGATATAAATACTGCATCATCCTTCATAAAGTTCTTAATATCTTTAGCTAATATTTTTATTATATCTGCTATTATATTTGCCACAACTATATCAGCTTTATCACTTACAACTTCCATAAGATTTCCATGTAAAGCTTTAACTTTATCTTCAACTTTATTTAACTCTATATTTTCTTTAGAAACTTTTACTGCTACTTCATCTAAATCAACTGCTAATACGTCATTAGCACCAAGTTTTGCTGCTGCTATAGCAAGTATTCCACTACCACAACCTATATCAAATACCTTGGAATCTTGTTTAACATACTTTTCTAATTGTTGTATACACATACTAGTTGTTTCATGTGTACCTGTACCAAATGCCATGCCTGGGTCTAATTCTATTATTAAATCTCCGTCCTTAGCTTCATACTCTTCCCAAGTTGGTTTTACTACAACTTTTTCACCTACTTTTGTTGGCTTGTAGTAATTTTTCCATTCATTTGCCCAATCTTCTTCATCAACTTGAGATATTTCCACTATAGCGTCTCCTACGTCTATACCAAATTCTTTTAATCCATCTATTTTTTCTTTTATTAAGTTTATATCTTCTGTTACATCTCTTTCTTCTGTTATGTAAGTTTTTATTATAACTCCATCATATCCGCTATTGAATATTTCTTCTTCTACAAAATCCCAATCATATTCATTTTTCTTTTGGAATTTAAAATCCTTAGGATCTTCTATAGATACTCCGCCTACATTTTGTTCATATAATATATTTGTTACAGCTTCTACAGCTTCTGTTGTCGTTTTTATTGTTATTTCAGTCCACTTCATCTACTGATACCTACCTTTATATTAATTTCGTATTTTAAGTAAATTTTATTATATCATATTTATTATTATCTTTAATAATATTCTTTTAT